>NZ_JBEOSD010000175.1:0-15997 GCF_040302735.1 Streptomyces sp. NPDC097619
AGTGTGAATGTAGTTCTGTCGTGTGATCTTCCGATCTGAGGCCGGGGCTGCTACTGGACGGGCACGCGCAGCGCGGACCGTCCGGCGAGCTGCAGGGCGGCGATGCGCCCGGTCGAGCCGTCGGTGACGAAGCGGCCCAGGTACGGGGCCTCGTCGGCGTCGGTGCGCCGAGCGGTGAACACCAGTCCCTCGTGGAGGGTGAGGGCGGCCCGCAGGCCGGTCCCGTCGGTGAACTCCAGTGCGCCCGGCCCCGCGTTCGCGGTGCGCCGCACGGAGAACGAGGTGTCGCCGTTGCGGTAGTCGCCGAGCACGTCGAGGGACGCGGTCGCGCCTCCGGCGGCTCCGGCGACCCCTGCGGCACCGGTGTCGTCCCAGGTGAGCAGCGGGGGAACGAGGGGCCTGCTGTCCCCCACGGGGACGCCGGCGCCGCGCAGTTCGTCCACGAGCCGGGCCCACATGCGGGTGCCCGTGGTCGCGTTCGTGGTCAGGGCCACCGCCGTGCCGCTCTCCGGGTGGAAGCGCAGGTGCGCCGTCCCCCCGTCGACCGTGCCGTCGTGGCCGAGCCAGTCGCCCGCGGGAGAGGAATACACGCCGAGGCCCAGGCCCCAGCCGTCCGCCATTCCGAAGGGCGCGGCGGCCGCGACCCGTTCCCACAGGGCCGCCCGGACCGCCGGGTCCGGGAAGAGGACGGAGCCGTCCTCCGCGCCGAGGTGGGAGCGGGCGAAGGAGAGGAGGTCCTCGGCGCTGCCGGCGAGTCCGGCGGCCGGTGACCAGGCGGGCGGGAGGAACAGGCCGACCGGGTCCGCCCCGGCCACGCCGGGCCGCACCACGTGGCAGTCGGCGAGGGTGCGGGCCGGTCCCCGCGGGCGGCCGCCCGGCCGGGCGGTGAAGCAGGGCACGATGCCGAGGGGCTTGAGGACGAGCTTCTCCATGGCCTGCTGCCAGGTCATGTCGGTGACCGCTTCCACCATCCGGCCGAGGAGCACATAACCGGTATTGGAATAGGAGAATGCGGTTCCGGGCTCGTACAGGATTCCGGTCCGGGCGGCGCTCGCCGCGTACCGGGCGGGATCCATGGTCTCGGAATCCTCCGGTTCGTGATCGGCCACGAGACCCGAGGTGTGGGAAAGCAGGGACCGCACGGTGACGGAGGCCATACGGGCGTCCACGGCGCCTTCGAATTCCGCCAGGTAATCACCGACGGGATCGTCGAATTCCACATCCCCGTCGGCCACCAGGCGGGCCACCAACGCCGCGGTGAACGCCTTGGTCACCGAGCCGTAGGCGAAGGCCGTTTCCAGTGTGACCGGGTCCGCAGACCCGGACCGCACCACTCCGGCGGCGACCGACAGGCCGCCCTCCGGGCCGTGGACCGCCAACTGTGCGCCGGGTACCGAGTGCTCCCTCGCGAGCTCGCGCAGTCGGTCGGCAACGCGCCGTGCTGTCACGTTTCCCCCTCATCGAACGCCATCCGGTGCGGCTAGCCACACCCAGGGGGGTGCGGTTACCCGTACCCCCACATCCTCAGCCAGGCGATCATGAAAGGGCAAGGAGTTTCGTTCTGAGGCAAACACGCAGGTCAGAGGTGGTTCACAGACCAGGGCAGCACGGCCGTCACCACGGTGGGACCACCAGCGGGACTCATGAGATCGAGCCGGCCGCCGAGTGCGGTCGCCCGGTCCTCCAGGCCCCGCAGCCCGGTCCCGGCGGATCGGGAGGCCCCGCCGGCGCCGTCGTCCGTCACGGAGACCACCAGATGACCGTCGTCCTGTTCCAGGCCGACCTCGATGCGGGTGGCCTCGGCGTGCTTGACCGTGTTCGCCAGGCATTCGGCGATGATGAAATAGGCCGTGGATTCGACACCGACATCCGGTCGACGATCGAGGGTGCTGCGCACTTCCACTGGTACGTGGAATTTCTCGGTGAGCGCCGTGACGGCGGCATCGAGACCACGGTCGCTGAGAATGGGCGGCTGAATTCCGCTCACGAGGTCGCGGATCTCGTCCAACGCCTTGCTGATTTCCTGATGGGTTTCGTCGACGAGGGCGGCGAGGAATTCGGCGTCGTCGCTCTTCCGGCGCCGCGCGTGGGCGAGGCGCATCAGCAGGACGGCCAGTCGGGCCTGCGCGCCGTCGTGGAGGTCCCGTTCGAGTCGGCGGTAGTCGGCGTCGGCCACCCGCAGGGCGGCGATGCGCTGGCGCTCGGCCGCGGCCTCCCGCCACTCGGCCTCGGCGGCATCGATGCGGCTGAGGATCCGCACGACCATCCGGGCCCTCAGCCGCCCCATCCAGAACAGGAGCAGCAGCAGCCCCGCGAACACGGCCACGGACGCGCTCGCCACGGCCGCCCGGGTGCCCGCTCCCTCCACCCGGATGGTCAGCCCCGGGCCGAAGGCCAACTGCTCGGGCGCGCCGAAGGGCAGGGCCACCACGAAGGAGACCACCGGGATGGCCAGGGCCGCCAACGGAACCAACCAGACGGTGCCCAGCAGGAGCAGGCCGAGGTATCCGATGTCGTCCCAGCCGGCCCGCCCCTCCCCGGGGCCGCGCGCGACGGGTCCGCCGGCGCCCGCTCCCGGGCCCGCGGACGTGCGGACGGGTCCGCCGCCGGACGGCGACGGACCCGGAGCCGGGGGTGGGCCGGCGGGCAGCGGGCCGGGGGGCGGCTCGCCCACGACCGAGTGCGCGAGGTGGCGCTCCAGGTCGGCGATCGCCCGCAGCAGCGGCAGGCTGAAGGACAACCCCTCGCGGACGGCCGCCACCCGGGCCGGCAGTCGGCCGAGGGCGGTGCGCAGCTCGGCCACGAGCGGCGGCCTCGGCCGCTCGCCCGCACCCCACCGCAGTACGGCCGTGACGCCGCGCAGGCAGCCCACGGCGCCGATGGGCAGGCCGACCATCAACAGCCAGGACAGGGCGCGCAGGAGCAGGGCGACGACGACCAGCGGGGCCAGCAGGAGTCCCACCAGGCTGCCCACGGACAAATAGATGAGACCGGCGGCTACACGGTAAGGAGTCGGCAATTTCACGGAACTGAGAACCACTTACATTTCATCGAGTGGCGCCGGGCAGCCGCTCCATACCCCGGAGGTACTCGATTACAGCCAACACTCGCCGGTGGTTCTCACCGGAAATGGGAATCTGCAATTTTCCGAGAATCGAGGTGACGTGCTTCTCCACGGCGCGTTCGGATATTCCGAGACGGGCGACGATGCCGCTGTTGGTGAGTCCGGTCGCCATGAGTTCGAGCACCTGGCGTTCCCGGGGGGTGAGCAGGTCGGTGGCGCGCTTCTCCCGCGGGCTGCCGACGAACTGGCGGAAGATGTCGGAGTCGAGGACCATCTCGCCGCGCCGGACCCGGTGCAGGGCCGTCAGGAACTCGTCGAAGTCCCCCACCCGCTGCTTCAGCAGGTAGCCGACCCCGCCCCGGGCGTTGCGGACCAGTTCCTCGGCGTAGGTGTGCTCCACGTACTGAGAGAGCAGCAGCACCGCGGTGCCCTCGCACTCCCGTTGGATCTCGATGGCCGCGCGGATCCCCTCGTCGGTGAAGGTGGGCGGCATCCGGACGTCGAGGATCACGATGTCGGGTCGGGTGCGCCGGACGGTGTCGAGCACGTCGACGGTGTCCCCGAGGGAAGCGGCGACCTCAATTCCCTCGTCGTCGAGCAACCGCACTATTCCGGCTCTCAAGAGCGCGGAATCTTCGGCGATCACGACCCGCATGGAGACTCCTGCTTTTCGGGCCGCGTCAGTTGACGGACCGCGGCCATCGAACGGTGAGACGAGGGCAGCATCTGATATGGGTCCTCAGCATAGAGGCGGCGTGACGGGGAACGCCAGATCGGCCGGGCCTCCCCCGCCCGCCCCTACTGCCGCGAGGTGAGCGAGGCCACTCCGGCCGCCCGCAGCAGCCGGCCCGCGGCGGCCAGGCTCACCGTGACCGCGACGAGCACGCAGGCGCCCGCGAGGGAACCCAGCAGACCCCAGGGGACGCTCAGCTCGGCCTCTCCCCCGAACACCGGCAGTGCCCGGCGGTAGGAACCGGCTCCGAAGGCCACCGCGGCGGCGGCCAGCGCGACCCCGGCGAGGGTGGTGCCGAGCGCCTCCCACAGCGCCATCCTACGGATCTGACCGGCGCTGACCCCGGTGAGCTTCATCCCGGAGATCTCCCGGCCGCGGTGGCTGTAGGCCATCACCAGCGTTCCGGCCACGGCGATCAGAGCGTACAGCGAGGCCGGTCCGGTCAACACCAGCAGCACCAGGCGGTTGAGTCGGTCCCCGGCCGTGGACCGGTCCGCGAACCACCGGTCCGCCGGCGTCACTCGCACGGGGTCCGCGGCGGTGCGGGCCGTCAGCTCGGCGGCGAGGGCGGTGGCGTCCGCGGCGGCCTCCGGGCGCAGCAGGACGTACGCCCGCTCCGGAGCGGTGGCGGTACCGGCGTCGGCGCCCTGGGGCAGGAGCAGGTGGGGCACCACCGAGCCGCCGTCGAGCACGGTGGCGACCCGGGCGGTGACCGGCCGACCGCCGAACAGGCCGTACGTGACCTCGCTGCCGGGCTTCTTCCCGTACCAGTCCGCGAACTCCCGGGAGACGGCCACGGTGCCGGGGCGGAGCGGCCCGACGGTCCCGCCGTCGACGGTGACGCGGTGGGTGCGGGTGAGGGCCACCGGGTCGGCCACCGCCGCCTGGTCCTTCCACACCGAGTCCGGTCCGGCGACGGCCACCTCCAGGGCGGCGGGCGCGGAGACGGCGGCGACCCGCGGGTCGGCGCGCAGGGCGGCCAGCTGTGCGGGGGTCAACCCGTCCTGTCCGGGGGCCGGTTCGACGACGAGCTGGGCGGCGGTCCGGGCCCGGTCGTCGGCGGCCGTGGCCGTGCCCGTGGTGGACAGCACGGTGGTGAACACGCCCACGACGGCCACGACGGCCAGGACCGGGCCGACGAGGGAGGCCGTGCGGCGGCGGGAGGTGCCGAGGGCGGCCGCGGCCATCCGACCGGCGACGGGGTCGAGCACCCGCAGGGGCAGCGCCAGGAGCCGCAGCAGGGGGGCGAGGTACAGCGGGCCGAGCACGGTGGCGGCGACGGCCAGGACCATCGTGCCGAACAGGGCCAGCGGTGTGGCCGCTTCGGCCCCGGCGTCCGGGGCCAGCCGCACCATGACCACACCGGCCACCGCGAGCAGGACCCCGGTCACGGTCCGGCCCGCCGTCATCGCCCGGGTGTCCAGGTCGGCCTCGCGCAGGGCCTCGCTGGGACGGACGGCTGCCGCGCGCCGCGAGGCCGCGACCACGCCGAGGACGGCGAGGGTCAGCCCGGCCCCAACGGCGAACACCAGGGGCCACAGCAGGGGGCCGGGCCGCAGCTCGACCGGTGCCAGCCCGGTCCCGTTCAGGGCCTCGATCACGACGGGAGCGGCCGGTACGGCGGCCAGCGCCCCCAGCAGGGCGGCGGGGACGGCCACCACCAGCGATTCCGCCAGCACCATCCGCCGGACCTGGCCGGGCCCGGCGCCGACGAGGCGCAGCAGACCCATGTCGCGACGGCGCAGCGCGATCCCGAAGGCGCAGGTGCCGGCGATGACGAAGAGGGTGACGAAGGCCGAGATGACCCCGGCCATCGCCAGGACGCTCTGCACGCCGCCGAGGTCCAGTTCACCGCTCGCCAGGGTGCGGGCGGCGCCGCTGCCGTCGGTGAGGGTGACGGAGGGGCCGCTCGTGGCGGGCCGGTCCACCTCCCAGGTGGAGGCGAGGGCGGCGGCCGACACCCCGATCAGGGCGACGCCCAGGGCGAGGGCCACGAAGGTGCCGGCGAACAGCACCCAGTGGTGCCGCACGGTCCGAACGGAAACGCTCCACATCACTGGGCCTCCCAGCGCGCGAGCTGCTGGGCCACGGAATCGGCGGTGGGATGGTCGAGTCGTCCCACCACCCGCCCGTCGGAGAGGAAGACCACCCGGTCAGCGACGGCGGCGGCCACCGGATCGTGGGTGACCATCACCACGGTCCGACCGTCCCGGTCCACCGTGTCCCGCAACAGGGCCATGACCTGCCGGCCGGTCTGCCGGTCCAGGGATCCGGTCGGCTCGTCCGCGAACACCACCTCGGGCTCCGCCACCAGGGTCCGGGCGATGGCCACGCGCTGCTGCTGACCGCCGGAGAGTTGCGCCGGGCGCCGGTCGGCGCGGTCGGCGAGCCCCACCTGGGCCAGGGCCTCCAGGACCCGGGCCTTGCGGACCCGGCCGCCCTGGAGGCGCAGGGGCAGGGCCACGTTCTCGTAGGCGGTGAGCATCGGCAGCAGGTTGAACTGCTGGAAGACGAATCCGACCCGGCGCCGCCGGACCTCGGTGAGCTCCCGCTCCCCGCAGGTGGCCAGGTCGGTGGAGCCGAGCAGCACCTGCCCGCTGTCCGGCCGGTCCAGGCCCGCCGCGCAGTGCAGCAGCGTGGTCTTGCCGGAGCCCGAGGGGCCCATCACCGCGGTCATCGCCCGCTGCGGGAACGCCACCGTCACCTCGTGCAGCACCGGTACGGGACCGGCGGCACTGGGGTAGCTCTTCGAGAGGGAGCCGAGGTGGACGGCGGGCAACTGGAGGTCGGTCAAGAGCGACATGCCTGCCATTCGACCAGGTCACAGGGGTGCGGCGCAGTGGGTCTACGCGGAGTCGGCGGGGGAGGGTTTTCCCTACCATCGGGGATAGGGTCGTGGGACGGGGTCCGTCCGCCCGGCGGCCGGCGGCCCCGTCGCACCGCCGATTCCGCTGGAGGGACCCACCCGATGGACGTCGCCGTCTGGGAGGCCGTACGACGCCGTCCCGGCCGTTTCCTGTTCTCCTCCTGGCCCCTGCGCGCCTGGGGCTTCCTGGTGAGCGGGACCGTGCTGGGCGCGGCCCTGCTGGTGGTGCTGGCCGCGCTGCTGTTCGCGGGGATCGGACTGTCGGTGGTCGGGGTCGGGCTGGTGGTGCTGGCCGGGGTGGCGGTGGTCGGCGTGCCCGTGGCCGCGCTGGAGCGGCGGCGGCTGCGGTGGGTGGAGCCGGTGCCCCTGGTCGACCCGCACGGCTCGCTGCCCGGCACCGGTGCCCTGCCCTGGCTGCGGACCCGGCTCAAGGAGCGGGCCACGTGGCGGGAGCTCGCGTACACCCTGCTCTTCGCGGTGGTGTTCACGGCGGTCGGCATCGGATTCACCGCCCTCTTGGCGCTGTCCGTCCTGCTGTCCGTGACTCCGGTGATCGTCTGGGCGATCGCGCCGGACACGGTGATGCTCGTGCCCGGGCGGCCCATTTCCGAGCCGGTCGCGGCGCTGCCCGGTACCCTCGCCGGACTGCTCGGTCTGGTGGTCTCCGCGTACGTGGGCGCCCTGCTGGCCGGTACCCAGGTCAGGGTGGCCCAGTTCCTGCTGTCGGCCCGCGAGGAGGACCTCGGCAACCGGGTCATCGAACTCACCCGCTCCCGCGCCCGGCTGGTCGACGCCTTCGAGGCCGAGCGGCGGCGCATCGAACGCGATCTGCACGACGGTGCCCAACAGCAGCTGGTGGCGCTGTCGATGACCCTGGGCCTCGCCGAACTGGAGCTGCGCGGCCAGGACTCCCCCGCCCTGCCGCTGATCTCGCGGGCCCGGGGCGAGGCCCGACAGGCCCTGGAGCAGCTGCGCAACCTGGTCCGCGGGATCCACCCGCAGGTGCTGACCGACCACGGGTTGGCGGCGGCGGTCGCCGAACTGTCCCTGCGCAGCCCGATCCCCGTCACCGTGGACATCGAACTGCCGCGCCGGCTCCCCGCTCCGGTGGAGAACACCGCCTACTTCACCATCACCGAAGCCCTGGCGAACGCCTCGAAGTACAGCGGCGCCGACGAGGTCCTGGTCCGCGGGCGGTTGGAGGGGGAACAGCTCGTCCTGGTCGTCAGCGACGACGGCCGCGGAGGCGCCGATCCGTCCGCCGGGACCGGTTTGCAAGGATTGGCCGATCGTGTGGCGATTTTGAAGGGCAGGTTGATCGTGATCAGTCCCGTGGGCGGACCGACCCAACTGCGGGTGGAGGTGCCGTGCTCCGCGTAGTGCTCGCCGAGGACGCCGTACTGCTCCGCGCCGGGCTCGTGGAACTCCTCTCCCGCGTGGGACACGAGGTGGTGGCCGCCGTCGGGGACGCCGGGGAACTGGCCCTCGCCGTGGACGCCGACCGGCCCGACGTGGTCATCACCGACGTGCGGATGCCCCCCGGGTTCCGGGACGAGGGGCTGCGCGCCGCGCTGGAACTGCGCGAGCGGCACCCCGGACTGCCGGTGCTCGTCCTCTCCCAGTACGTGGCCACCGCCTACGCCAACCAGCTGTTCGGCGGCGGCTCCTCGGACGGCGGCGGTCTGGGCTACCTGCTCAAGGACCGGGTCGGGGAGGTCTCCGAGTTCCTCGACGCGCTGGACCGGGTGGCGGAGGGGCAGACCGTGATCGACCCGGAGGTGATCCGGGTGCTGCTCCAGGCCGCGGACAAGCCGCTCCTCCGGCTGACCCCGCGCGAGCGCGAGGTCCTCGCGGTGATGGCCGAGGGCCTCAACAACCAGTCGATCGCACGACGGTTGAGCATCACGGAGGCCTCCGTGGTCAAGCACGCGAGCAACATCTTCATGAAGCTCGACCTGGACCCCGCCGAGGGGAACCGACGGGTCCTGGCCGTCCTCGCCCACCTCCGGGGCCAGCAGGGCTAGTCCGTGTCCTCCGGGGAGGGGCGGTGGCGGCCGGCGGGGGTGCGGGGCTCGTTCCGGGGCGGGGCGGCGTCCAAGGGGCGGTCGGGGTCGAGGAGGGCGGCGAGCCGACGGGCGGAGCCGTCCCAGGTCCAGTTGCGGGCCACCCAGGCGCGCCCCGCCTCGCCGCTCAGCGCCCGCCGCGCGGGGTCGGTCAGGGTGCCGGTGAGGGCCGCGGCGACCGCGGCCGGGGAGCGACCGTCGACCACGGTGCCGGTGACGCCGTCCAGGACGGTGTCGGGGGCTCCGCCCGAGTCCCCGACCACCACGGGGAGTCCGCTGGCGGCGGCCTCCAGGAAGACGATGCCCAACCCCTCCGCCTCCAGGCCCGCCTTGCGGGTCCGGCAGGGCATCGCGAACACGTCGGCGGCGGCGTAGTAGTCCGCGGTCGCGGCGTGGTCGAGGCCGCCGGTGAACACGACCCGGCCGGGGGCGTGGCGGGAGGCGAGCCGGCGCAGCCGGGCGGTGTCCGGGCCCTGCCCGACGATGACGAGGACGGCGTCGGGCACCTGCCGCAGGATCTCCGGCATGGCCTCGATCAGCACGTCCTGGCCCTTGCGGCGGACCAGTCGGGACACGCAGAGGATCACGGTGCGGCCGTGCAGCCGGTGCCGGTCGCGCACCCGTCGGGCCGCCTCGCCGTCCCCGCCGTCCGGGCGGAAGGCCGTCGGGTCGACCCCGGGCACCAGGCGCTCCAACCGGGCGCGCGGTCCCAGGGCGGGGGCTATCCGGGTCCGGGTGTACTCGCCGAGATAGGTGACCACGTCCACGTGGTCGCCGACGCGCCGCAGCAGTCGGCCCGCCCCGGGCGTGCGGGCCCACCAGATCTCGTGGCCGTGGGTGGTGGCCACCATCCGGCGGACGCCCCCGCGGCGCAGGGCGGGGGCCATGGCCGCGAGCGGGGCCGCCGCACCGAACCACACGCGGTCGGCTCCGTGCTCCCGGGCGAGTTCGAGGGTCCTGCGGGTGACGCGGCGGGTCGGCAGCAGCATCCGGGCGGAATCCCGGACGACCGGGAAGGGCAGGCCGGCGTCGTACGCGGCCGCGCCGGGCTCGTCGGAGGTGTACACCACCACGTCGTCGTCGGGCATCCGGGTCGCCATGGCGTGGACGAAGGTCTCGATGCCCCCTTGGCGGGGCGGGAAGTCGTTGGTGACGATCAGGGTGGTCATACGGAGGTTCGTCCTCGGTCGGTGCGGCCGGCGCGGTCCTCCGCGTCGGCGGGGCGGTGAGGGGCGCGGAACAGGTAGTTGCGGCAGTCGTCGGTGATCCGGTCCACCTCGGTCCAGCGGTGCCCGGTCCAGCGGTGGGCGCGGTAGCCGTAGCCCGCGAGGTGCCGCAGGAGGTCGGTGGGGTGGGCCCCGTACTTGGCGAGGTGCCGGTCCTCGATCTCCAGGAGCAGCGTCGGGCGGTGCCGGGCCAGGGTCCGGGAACCGCCGCGGAGCACGGCGAGTTCGGCGCCCTCGACATCGGCCTTGACGAAGCCGATGGGCGGGTCGCCGGCCGCTTCGGCCAGCTGGTCCAGGGTGCGGACCGGCACGGGGACGCGGCGCTCGGCGCGGAACTCCCGGTTGGGTCCCGGTCCGTCGGCCCCCTCGGTGAGGTAGGCACGGCCGTGGACGGGCAGTCCCCGGCGGCGCGGCAGGCTCATGAGGCCCCGGCCGGGCCCGGCCGCGAGGGCCGTCCGGTGGATGGTCACCTGCGCCGATCCGAGGATTCGGGCCGTGGTGCGCAGCCAGCGGGCGGGCCCGGGCAGCGGCTCCACGCTGTGGACGCGGCCCGCGGGCCCGGTCAGATCGGCGAGCACCCAGGTGTACAGGCCGTACTCGGCACCGATGTCCACGCAGACGGAGCCGGGTGGCACCAGTCGGGCGAGGCCGGCGACCTCGTCCTCGACGAACGGCAGTCGGGAGGCGCCCCAGCGCAGGGCGGCGGCCACGGCGGCGGAACGCGTGCCCCGGCGGAGGACGGCGGGCCTCATCGGGTACCTCCGGACGGGACGGGTCGGAGCGGCAGGGGGCGGTGGTCGGCGCTCCGAGCGGCCGTGTTGCCGGCGACCGGGAGGCTCCCGGACCGGACGGGCCGGGTGGGCCGGGCGATCCGGCGGACCAGGCGCGACCACACGAGCAGGAGGGCGGGGAGGGCCAGGTAACCGAAGCGGCCGGCGGGCGCGAGCAGGAAGGCGAGGGAGAGGCCCAGGGCGAGCCGGTCGGCCGCCCCGACCAGATCGCGAGGGGGCCGCACGAGGAGGGAGACCCCCACCGCGAGGCCGCCCGCGAGCAGCAGGCCCACGGCCGCGTACCAGCCCGCCTGGCCCAGGTCGGCGAGGAGCCGGCCGGGCATCGGGCTGCTCGCGGGGGTGGTGAACTCGCCCCGCCCGGTGGGGAAGGCCAGCACCTGTTCGGCCATCGCCCGGGGCGAGAACAGCAGGCCGGGCAGCAGGGCGACGGTGGTGCCCGCGAGGGCGACGCCGGCGGCGCGGAGGGCCGAGCGGAGTCCGGCGCGGTGGGCGAGCAAGGCCATGACCACGGGGACGGCGGGCCAGGCGGTCCACTTCAGGGCGCACGCCCCGGCCAGCGCCAGCCCCGCGGCGACCGGTCGGCCTCGGGCCGCGAGGGCGAGGGCCAGGCACAGCAGGCCGGTGAGCGGCAGGTCCACCCCGCTCACCACGAGCGGCAGGGCCACCACGGGAGAGGCGATCAAGGCGCCCAGGCCGGTGGCGTACCCGTGCCGGGCCCCCGTGGCGGGGGTCGGGGCGAGGGTGCGGCGGCCCGCCCGGAGGCAGCCGAACAGGACGGCGGCGCACCACAGTCGGGCGTCGCCGAGGACGCCCGCGAGGGGGCCGTCCGCGCCCAGCACCGCCCGCGGCAGGCCGAGCAGCGCCATGCCGGGCAGGTAGGGGGTCACCTCGGTGACCGCGTGCGGGTCCGCCACGTACGGCGTCGCCTGTTCCAGCAGGAGCCGTCCGGCCCGCTCGATGACGCCGACCTCGCTCTGCGCGCCCCCGCTGACCATCAGGAAGGCGAGCGGCACGAGGACCGCGCCGGTCAGCGCGGCGCCGACGGCCACGGTCCGGGTGCGGGGGCGGTCCGGCCCCAGGGAGACCAGGGCGGCGAGCAGGTAGCCCGCCGCGGCACAGGTCCCCCAGACCCGGTGGGTCTCCAGGGTGGATACCAGGGGGAACGCGGCGGCCCACCCGAAGGCGACCGTCCAGCCCGCCACCCACACCGGCCGCCGGTTCCAGGAACGTCGAGCCACAACCCGTTGAATCAGCACCCGACCATTCCATCGACGGGGCGGGCCGGCGTCATGACGGGCAAGTGGAGACCTGATGGTCGGGTTTACCCGACCATCAGGTCCCGGCGGCCCCGGCCGCCGGAGCCGGCCCGGGTGCGTGCCGGGAGGGACGGGTGGGGGTGAGGGTGTGGGTGGGAGTGAGGGTGTGGGTGGGGACGCTCTTTCGTACGGGGATCCCACGGGCGGGCCCGCGCGGGGCGCAACGCTGGGTGATCGACCGGTGATCCCGGGTGGGAGCCGCTGTTAGGTTCGGCCGAGGTCCGGTTCGGGTGGCAGCCCGCGCGCCGGCGGGCCCGGCAGCAGACGGCGCGGGTGGGCTGACAGCAAGGACGCACGATGGCGACGTTGGACCGGATGGACGCGGGGCTGCGCGCCCTGCACCTGCGGGAGGGCCGGCGCAGGGCGCAGCTCCTGTTCGCGCACGTGACGGGTACGCAGGTGCTCCGGCCCGGACGCAGCGTGGAGGAGGCCGACAACCGCGTCGCCCTGATCGCCCGGGACGTGTTCGGGGCGCGGGCGGGCCGGGTCGTCCGCCGGTTCGTGCGCTCGCAGTCGGGCGGGTCGGTGGGGGGCGGGCCGTGGCCGGAGCCGGTCATCGGTGAACAGGACCTGGTCGTGCTGGACTTCGGCCCGCTGCTGGCCCCCTACGAGACGGGTTTCGTCCGGACGATGGCCCTCGGTGAGGACCCGGCGCGGCGCCGTCTCGTGCAGGACCTGGCGGCGGTGGTGGCCGGTGCCCGGGAGGCGTTCCGGGCCGATCCGTCCCTCACGGGCCGTGCCCTGCATGCCGTGGTGAGCGACCTGCCTCGACTGAACCCGGGCCGCGTCCTCCGTCGCGGCCCGGGTGGGTCCGACCGGTTCGATCGCCTACGAGGAGGACCTCCGCCGCCCCCACCGCCCACGCCTGACCACCGGCCCCGGGGCGGCCCCTCCGGTCCGGTACCCCGCCGCTCCGGTACCGCCGCCCGACCGCCTGTGGAGCTGCCGCTCCCGGGCCCCGATCCGCGGAACCCTGGAGGTGTCCACCCCACCACCCCTGAGGAGTTCCCGTGCTCGAAGGCTTCGGCGAGGCGCTCGCGGACCGCGAGTACCACCTGCCGCTGTCGAGCGTGGCCGACCCCGGGCCCGCCTTTTCCCCCGGCGCCGTACCACCCGGCGCGCACGGCACCGAGCAGGGCATCTGGACCTTCTGGAACGGCCGGCGCACCGGACTCGTCGAAGAGGGCTGGAAGATCCACGTGTCGGCGCGGCCGGACCGGGCGCGGCACGTGCTCGACACCGTCGCCGGGATCTGCTTCGACGAGGGGGTGCCGTTCAAGCACCTGAGGGCCCGGCTGTTCTTCCTGTACCTGCACCACAAGCACGCCCCGCGCGCGCAGGCGGGGAAGTTCTGCGCGGTGTACCCGCCGGACGAGATGACGGCCCGCCGGCTGCTGGAACGGCTGAGCACGGCCCTCGACGGGGAGGAGGGACCGTACGTGCTGACCGACCGGCGGTTCCGCGACTCCCGGACGGTGCACTACCGGTACGGGGCCTTCCAGGGGGGCCGCAGCCGGCTCCGGGCGGACGGCACCCGGGAGGGGCTGGTCCGGGACGGTGCCGGGCGGGAGGTGGTGGACGCGCGCCTGCCCGCCTTCCTGCTGCCGGACGGCGTCCGCGATCCGTTCGCCGAGCCCGAGGAGGAGCCGCCGGCCGGACCGGTGCTGATCCGCGACTACGAGGTGACGGGGGCGATCCGGCTGGGCAACGCGGGCGGCGCGTACCGGGCCCGCGACCGGCGGACCGGGCGCGTCGTCTTCCTCAAGGAGGCCCGCGCCCACAACGGTCTGGTCTTCGACGGCACCGACGCGCGGGCGCGGCTGCGGCACGAGTACGGGGTGTTGCGCGCGCTGCACGCGGCCGCGCCGGGGGTGGCGCCGGAGCCGCTGGAGCACTTCACCGAGTGGGAGCACGACTTCCTGGTGACCGAACACGTGGCGGGGCAGCCGCTGGTGTCCTGGCTGAGCCGGTCCTCGCCGCTGGCGCGCGCCGACCGCACCGGGGAGTCCATCGCCGCCTACTACGCGGCGTGCCGGGGGCTGTTGGACGGGCTGGACGCGGCGCTGGCGCGGCTGCACGCGGCGGGGTACCGGTTCGGCGACCTCAGTCTCGGCAACGTCCTGGTCACTCCCTCGGGCGGGGTCCGGCTGGTGGACTTCGAGGCGGCCACGGAGCTGTCCGCGGCCCCGTCCGGGATGGGCACGCCCGGGTTCACCCCGCCGCCGGGAGTGCGCCGGTCCGATGCCGGGCCGCTGCTGCACGACCGGTACGGTGCCGCGGCGGTCGCGCTGGCCTGCGTCGCGCCCTTCCACGAGACGGCCGAGCACGCGCCGGAGAACCTGGCCCTGCTCCGGCACGACCTGGCGGACGTGGCCCCGCCGGCGGACCTGTGGCGGCGGGCGACCGTCTTCCACCGGCCGGACGGGCGGGCGGCGCGGGACGGGGAGGGTCCCCGTCGCCCGCCCTCCCCGGCCGAGGTGGACGCGGATCCGCGCGGTTGCCTGACCGACCTGGCCGCGCGGGTGACGGCGGGGCTCCTGGAGACCGCCGACGCCGACCGGCCGGAGTGGGCCTTCCCGCCCTCGGCGGAGGCGTTCGGCACCAACACGGTGTGTCTGGCGTACGGAACGGCCGGGGTGGTGCACGCCCTGCACCGGACCGGAGCCGCGGTACCGGAGGAGATCCTGGCACGGCTGCGCCGCGAGGCGTCCGCCCTGCGCGGGGCGCTGCCGCCCGGTCTGTGGGTCGGTTCGGCGGGGGTCGCCCGGGTCCTGGCCGAGACGGGCCGGCCCGAGCAGGCCGTCGAGCTGTTGCGGGAGGCCGAGGCCCACCCGCTGACGGCGTCCTGCGGGACGATGGCGGGCGGCCGGGCCGGGGTCGGTCTGGCCTGGCTGGCCCTGCACCGGCTGACCGGGGACCCCGGGCACCTGGAGCGGGCGGCCGCGGCGGGCGAGGGCCTGCTGGGGGCCGCCGATCCGGGAGCCCTCCTCGGGGAGCACGACGCCCGCGGCCTGTTCCACGGCCGCGCGGGGCTCGCGCTGTTCCTGCGCCGGCTTGCGGAGGCCACCGGTGAGGACCGGTTCCGGGAGGCGGGCCGCCTGCTGCTGCACCAGGAGCTCGACCGCACCTTCCCACTGCCGGACGGCACGCTGTCCCTGTCCGACGACGCCCGCCGGACCCGGGCCATGCCGTACCTGGGCACCGGCGCGGCCGGTCTCGTGACGGCGCTGGTCCCCTACGCGGCCGGCGCCCCGGACGAGCGGTGCGCCGCGGCCCTCCCGCGACTGGTCGCGGGGGTCCGGGTGTCACGGGCGACGAAGGAGGTGGGGCTGTACCGGGGGCTGGCCGGGCTGAGCCGGTGCCTGACCGGGTACGCCGAACACGCCGGCACGGACGGGGCCCGCGAGGACGCCGTGCGGGCCGCGACGGGGCTGTTGAAGTACGCCGTCCCGTACCGGCGTGGGGTGCGGTTCCTGGGCGCGGGGGCGCAGCGTTTCACCGCCGACCTGTCCCACGGCGCGGCCGGGGTGCTGTTGTCCCTGCACCGCCTGCTGTCGGGCCCGCTCCTCGCGGAGGAGCCCCGCCCGGTGGGCGTCCCCGTTCCGACGCCCCCCTGGCCGGTCCTCGCCCACCCCTGACCGACCCGCTTCCCCGACGCGCCGCGCCCGTATCCCGATCGAATCCCCCTCGGACCCCGAGAACGGCTCCGAGACGACCCCGAGTGCACGTCCCACAAGCGACACCGACCGATACAGGAGATCCACCATGAGCCAGATCCTCGCCCTCCAGTCCCTGGACGTCGAGCAGGAGGCGGACGCCGTGTTCCCGTGCTTCAGCGTCGCCACCCAGACGGTGCGGACCAGCTCGTCGTGGGTGACCGGGGCCCCACCGGCCAGGAGGAGGATCCGCAGGACGGCCGTCTCCTTCGGGGAGAGTGC
>NZ_JBEOSD010000176.1:0-15923 GCF_040302735.1 Streptomyces sp. NPDC097619
GCGCCCACCGGGGACTCCCCGCGAGACGTCCGGTGCGGCGCGCCGTGGGGGAGGTGCGCCGCACCGGACGGTCGAGAGGCCGGACGGCGGGGGCGTACGGGCGTACGGGGGAGCGCGGCAGCGCACGTTCTCGAAGATCAATTCGAGTGTGCGCCTGAAGGTGACGGGCGAATTCCAAGATCGCCGGATTGCTAGATTCCGGTTCGTGAACCCCAACACCCTTTCCCCCGCCCCTGTCCGCCTGCCCGCGGACTCCGGCGGTCCCGAGGATGAATCGTTTCGCCCGGTCCTCTTCGACGCGGCCGACCCCGGCACCGCCTCCGCCCTGGACCGACTGCGGGACTCCGGCCGGATCCGGGAGGTCCACGACAGCGTCGAGGAACAGCTGACGGAGCTGGTCACCTGCCTCGACCCCGGCACCGACCGCTCGGAGCGCGGCCTCGCCACCGCCAGCGAGGCGGCCCGCGCCGGACTGCCCGCCGATCGGTACGGCACCTGGGCCTGGTACCCGTGGTCCGGCCGCCTGGTCCGCGTGCTCCCGCGCGAGTCCTTCCGGCTGGTCCGCACCGACCGCAACCGCGACAAGATCACACGGGCCGAGCAGGCCGCGCTGCTGCACCGCCGCATCGGGGTCATCGGCCTCTCGGTGGGGGAGTGCGCCGCGCTCACCTGCGCCATGGAAGGAGTCGGCGGATCGTTTCGTCTCGCCGACTTCGACCGCCTCGGCCTGTCCAACCTCAACCGGCTGCGGGGCGGGGTCCACGAACTCGGCCAGGAGAAGGCGGTGCTCTGCGCCCGCCGCATGTACGAACTCGACCCCTACCTCGACGTCGAGGTGCACCGCCGGGGCGTCACCGAGGAGTCCGTGGCGGAGTTCTTCGCCGACGGCCTCGACCTCCTCGTCGAGGAGTGCGACACGCCGTGGGTGAAGGTGGCGGCCCGGGAACACGCCCGGCGCCGCCGGATCCCCGTCCTGATGGACGCGAACGACCGCGGCCTCCTCGACGTGGAGCGCTTCGACCTCGAACCGACCCGCCCGCTCTGCCACGGCCGGATCGGCACCACCACCTCCGCCGACGTGGCCGGACTCGACCGGGCGGCACAGATCCGCTTCCTCCTCGACATCGTCGACGAGGACGGCCTCAGCCCCGCCATGACCGACGCCCTCGGCCGGATCGGCACCAGCCTGTCCAGCTGGCCGCAGCTGGCCAGCGGGGTGATGCTCGGCGGCGCCCTCGTCACCGACGCCGCCCGCCGCATCCTGCTCGGCGGCCACCTGCCCTCCGGCCGCTACTACGTCGACCTCGACCGCCTGCTCGCCCCGGGCCGCTCCAGCGTTCCCGAGCCCGCCGCCGGAGCCGCCCGGTGAACCGTCTCCCCGACCTCCACGGCTCCCGCCTCTGGCTCCGCGAACTCCGCGTCTCCGACCACGGCGCCTACGAGCGGATCTTCACCCACCCCGTGCTCACCCGCTACCTCGGCGTGGACCGGCAGGACACCGACGAGGCCCACGACTCCTTCGTCCGCTGCCTGGCCCAGCCCTTCCTGCCGCCCCGCCGCCGCTACACCCTGGCCGTGTGCCCGCCCGGCGAGGACCGCATGGTGGGCACCATCGGCCTGCTCGTCGAGGAGTACGGCCGCAACGCCATGATCACCGGGCTGGTCCTGCTCCCCGACGCCCCCGTCCGCGGCCACGCCCACGAGGCCGGCCGCCTGCTGATGGCCCTCGCCTTCGGCAGCCTCGGGGTCCACCGGGTCTGGGCGGGCCACCGCTCCGACCACACCCGGATGTCAGCGGTCATGCGGGCTGCGGGGCTGCGCCCCGAGGCCACCCTGAGGGAACTGTTCCGCACCCAGGGCATCTGGCACGACGTCACCACGTACGCCGCCCTGGCCTCCGAGTGGAAGCAACAGGCCACCCCCACCGAGGCCGGCATCCTCGCAGGTGCACCCGCCCCCGCGGGCCGCTGACCCCGCCCGGCGCGCCCCGGCACCCGGGGCGCCGCCCGGCCCGCCCCGGACGACCCCCGCCCGGCCCCCCGACCGACGTGCTGACGGCCCCTCAGGTTCCCTGCACGGGGGTCGATTGTCAGCGAGTGACCGCACACTGGTCGCATGAAGACCAACGAGGAACGCGACGGCTCCGTAGACCCGTACGAGCTCCTGCGCCGCACGGACTGGGAATCCGTGCAGAACTGCCGCCCGGGCGTCGCGCCGGAGACGCCCGAGATCCTTCTGGGGCTCCTCGACGGCGACCCCCGCGTCCAGGGCGCGGCCCTCCGCAATCTGATCGAGGACGTGTGCCGGGAGGCCGTGCTCTCCAGCGCCGCCGCCCCCGCCGCACGGTACGTGGCGGCGGTGCTGCCCCACCCCGCGACGCGCACCCCCGTCACCGACCGCACCGCCGCCGAGGAGCGCGAGCACGGCCCGCGGGGCCGCTTCCCGCTCCGCCTCGGCCTCCTCGCGTGGCTGGGCGACACCGCCGCCGAAGCCGTGGTCCAGCAGTACACCGCCACGGGCGAACAGGCCGACGTGAACGCCTTCCTCAAGGCCGCCCCGGCCCTCTACGAGGCCGTCCGCCGCTTCCTCAAGGACCCCTCGCCGGAGATCCGGGAGGCCGCCCTCGGCGCCCTCCTGCCGCTCCTCACGCTGCCCGCCCTGTCCTGCGAGATCCCCGGCCTGCGCGCCCGGGTCCGGGAGCTGGCCGCGAGCGACGGCCCGCACCGCTGGCGTGCCGTGGACACCCTCGTCTACTGGGGGGAGGACCTCTCCGCGCTGCTGTGATCCGTCGCCGACCCGGCCGGCGGGGCGGGTGGGGACCTTCGTCCCCACCGGTCCCGACCAAAGACGGCGGTCGGTCCCGGGCCGGGTCCCTACGGTGGAGTCATGAGCGACCTGCGCATCCTCGACCTGGACCGTGACGCCCTGGCCGCCCTCCGCGGCCGGGACCTGACCCGTGCCGTGGCGGCCGCCGAAGGACGGACCGTGGTCGGCGAGGTCTTCGCCGAACGCGCCGCCCTGTCCCCGCACCCCGACGGCCGCGGCGTGCACAACGCCGAACTGGTCGCCGCCTTCGGCGCGGACATCATCGTCCTCAACCTCATCGAGCGCGCCTGGGACGGCGAACGCCTCCGCCTCCCGGGCCTCGGCGAGTTCACCTCCTTCACCGACCTGGCCCGGGTCATCGGCCGCCCCGTCGGCGTCAACCTGGAGCCCGGCGACGTACCGGAGATCCGCCGCGCCACCCCCGAGGGCGCCCGCCGGCTCGTCGACATGGGCGCCGCGATGCTGTGCATCACCGCCAACCCCGGAACCGGCGGCTCCTACGCGGGCATGGCCCGGGTCACCGCCGAACTCCGCGAGGCCCTCGGCGACGAAGCCGCCCTCTGGTCGGGGAAGATGCACCACGCCGGCCACCCCGAGCGGGTCACCACCGGAGCCCTCACCGCGCTCGTGGAGGCCGGGGCCGACGGCGTGGTCATGCCGCTCCCCGGCACCCTGCCCGGAGTCACCCGCGAACTGGCCGCCGAGGCGGTGGCCGCCGTCCAGGACGCGGGCGCGATCGTCATGGGCGCCATCGGCACCAGCCAGGAGGGCTCGCACACCGACGTGGCCCCGCACCTCGCCCTCACCGCCAAGGAATGCGGTTTCGACGCCCACCACTTCGGCGACTCCTACATCCCCGGCATGTGCGACCCCGAGCTGCTCTACGCCTACTCCGTCGCCCTCCGGGGCCGCCGGCACACCTGGAACCGCATGGCCCTCGGCGGCCGTCGCCCGCTCGACCCGGGCACCCCCGTCGCCGGCGCCTGGTGACCCCGGCACCGGCGACCCGGGGCGGGCGCCTGCCGCCCGGTACGGACCCGGTGGGCCCGGCCGGGCCCGTCAGTCCCGTCCGCCCGCACCCCCGTCCAGCGCCGTGATGACCGTGCCCGTCCGCAGTCGTGCGCTGAGCGCGGGCGGCGCGGTACCCGGAGCCCCCGCGGGAGCGGTCAGCGACCGTCCCGCCGCCCTGGCCCCGCCAGGCCCGGCCACCGTGATCTCCACGACCTCCCGGCTACCGGCCGCCAGCCGGTAGGAGCGACCCGACGGGCCCTTCCACACCGTGCCCGCCACCACGTGCTGCCCGAACCGCCCGCACGCCGCCGTGGACCGCACCCGCGCCACCGGAGCCGACGGCGCCCGCCCGGCACGCAGCCGCACCTCCACGTCACCGCGGCCGGACCAGTACGTGGCACGGGTACAGGACCACAGGGCCCGCCCCGCCCCCTCGGGCAGGTCCGTCTCCGCGAAGTCCCACAGGTTCACCGCGCGGACGGCCCGGCCGTCCACCTCGCGCAGGGCGCACAGCTCCCGCGCCCACCGCTCCCGGGCCACCGGCCCGGTGGCCTCGCGGGGCTGGCGCGCGGGCGGCGAACCCGCCCCGCCCGCCAGGGGCGTGTACGTCAGGTGCACCGGCAGCAGTCCGCCGAGGTCGGCCAGCAGGAAGGCGTGCTTCTCCACGATCCGCGCCGAGGAGGCCACCTCCAGGACCGGCAGCGCGGGCCGGTCCGCGCAGCCCGAGGCCGCGCCGGTGCCGATCCGCGCGGTGACGGTGCCGTCCGCCGCCGGCGTCAACGGCACGATGGCGGACGCGGGGTCGGCCAACTCGCGGACCCCGGCGGTCGCGATCCACGGCGCCAGCAACTGCCGCACCGATCCGCCGTCCCGCCACAGCACCACCGCGGCGGCCGTGGTGACGTTCGCGTCGTCGGTCCGGGCGAAGTCCAGGGTGGACCCCTGCCCGTCCCGCTCCTCGGTGTAGCGGACGATGCGGTCCCCATGGGCGAAGACCACCACGGTGGTCCCCGGCACCGGATCCCCCGCGTACAGCAACTGGGGTGATCCGGTGGGCGGTTCGGCGGTCACGGACGGGGCGACGGCCACCACGGTCCGCAGGGTGGGGGCGCCCCAGGTGGCCAGCGCCCGGGTGAGCAGGGCGCGGTCCCCGCTCCGGGCCCCGCGCGCGGGCCAGGCCGTGAAGTCCACCCGGCCGGTGTCGGACCAGTCCTGCGCGGGGACCCGCACGAGTCGGGCCGGATCCAGGGCGACGCGGGCCGCGGGCGTTCCCGCGTACGGCGCCGCCACCGCCTCCGTGTCCTCCCCGCCGGACCGGGTCAGGACCGTGCCCAGCACCAGGGCCGCCGCCACCAGCGCCCCGCCGGCCCGCAACCGGGCCCGGCGCACCAGCAGGTCGGTCGGCCGGGTGTGCACGTCCGAGGCCCGGAACACCGGCCGCTCGGTCGGGACGGGGGGCGGGTCCTCACCGGGCGGGCCCCCGTCGGGCGCCGTTCCCGTGCCGCCTGGCCCCGCCTCCGCGGGCTCCGCGGGGACCGTCCCGGCCGCCTCGGCCGCGCCCGGCACCGCCAGCCCGGCCCGCAACTCCTCCTCGGGCTCCGCCGCGCCCGCCAGCGCCAGCAGCCCCAGCGCCTCCTCCGGGGCCAGCCCGTCCAGGCGGCACAGCACGAAACCGGCACGGGCGAACGGGCCCAGACCGGCCAGGGCGCGCGCCGTGTCGTCCAGCTCCTCCGCCACCGGCCACATCCGCAGGCCCCACACCCAGGGCGGCACCACCAGCCTTCCCCGCCGGGCGGCCAGTCGTACCACCTCGGCCCGCACCGCCCGGGTCGGCTCGGCGCCCCGACCAACCTCGCGGGCCGCGCCGCCCAGCGACCGCTGGACCGCGCGGTGCGCGCGCAGTACCCGTGTGTGCCGGTCCAGCCCGTCCGCGAGCGTCAGATACGCCAGGCGCACCAACTGCGGGTAGCGCTCGACGATGACCGCCTCGACCCGTCGCACCGGCTCACCGGTGCGACGCGGCGGGGTCCCGGATCCGTTTCCGTCTCCCGTGCTCTCTCCCACACAGCGGACAACGAAGCGATCATGGGATGGTCACACCCGACCGGGCGGACGGACCGGCGCGCGCCCCTTTCGCACCCCGTCCGCCCCGGGGCGGAGACGGTCCGGCGGCGGGTCACCCTCAGGGAGGAGCGCGGGCCCCGGCGAATCCTCATCCGGGCGCACGAGTCCGCCCTCCCGGGCGGCCAGGATGGCGGTATGGCAGAAGACCTCGGAACCCTGGCCCGGCGGACCGCCGACCACCTCGCGCGGAACCGGACCGGCGTGGTGGTCGCCGCCGTCGCCGGGGACGCCGTCGAGATCCGCGGCGCCGGGCGGACCGGCGCGGAGGGCACCGGCGCGCCCGGCGCGGACACCCTCTTCGAGATCGGCTCCGTCACCAAGGTGTTCACGGCCCTCACCCTGGCCCGCCTGACCGTCGAGGGGGCCGTCGGCCTCGACGATCCGCTCGCGGCCCTGCTCCCCGCCGGGTCCTCCGTACCCTCCCGCGGTGGCGAGCCGATCACCCTCCGCCACCTCGCCACGCACACCTCCGGCCTGCCCCGCCTCCCCAAGGGCATGCTGCTCAAGGCCCTGCTGCGGCCCACCACCCCCGATCCGTACGCCGACTGCACGGCCGAGCGGCTGCTGGACGGCCTCGCCCGGACCCGCCTGGGCGCGGTCCCCGGGCGTCGCTTCCGCTACTCGAACCTGGGAGCCGGACTCCTGGGCCTCGGCCTGGCCCGCCGGGCCGGCACCCCTTACGGAGACCTCGTCCGGCAGGTGGTCTGCGACCCGTTGGGGATGGCGGACACGGTGGTGGAGGCCGACGGGGACCGCGCGGCGCGGCTCGCCGTCGGTCACGACCGGCGGGGCCGCCCGGTGGCGCCGTGGCGGCTCGCCGACCTGGCGGGGGCGGGCGCCCTCCGCGGTACCGCCGCCGACCTGGTGTCCTTCGTCCGGGCGCAGTACGGTCCGGCCCCCGCCGGTCTGGCGGAGGCGGTGGCCCTGACGCGCGCGGGCCGGCACCGTACCGGTCCCGTCTCCTGGGCCCACCTGGGGTGGATGGGGCACCGGCTGCACCCGCGCCAGGGCGGGCACACCCAGATCTGGCACAACGGCGGGACGGGCGGCTTCTCCTCCTTCGTGGGCTTCGGTCCCGAGGAGCGGGTGGCCGTCGTCGTGCTGTCCAACACCCAACGGCCCGTGGACACCCCGGCCTTCGCCCTGCTGAAGGCGCTCCAGCGGGACCCGGCCCACGCCGCACCGGCCACCGGCGCGGCCGCCTGACCGCACCGGTGCCGGCATCCCGCGCACCGGGTCAGCTGCCGGGGACGGTGTCCTTGAAGCGGGTGCCCGCGGCCCGCAGCGCGGCCACCTCCGAGGCCACCTGGGCGGGGGTCTTCACCTGGTCCTTCACGAAGTACACCCAGTCCACCTGCTGGTCGTAGGAGCGCGGGATGTTCGAGGTCTGACCGACCAGGTCGATCAGCCAGTGGTTGAAGTCGATGAACTGCGGGGTCTCGGGCAGGTACGGCTCCCCGTGCGTGGCGACGACCTGACCGTCCACGGAGTAGGTCACCGACGTGCCGTCGATGGTGAACTGCAGGTCGTGCCAGCCGTCGTGGGAGGAACGCTGCTCGCCGTGGGTGTTGACGGCGTTCCACGGGTCGGGGTTGTAGGTCTCCCAGGTGGTCTCGTACATGATGTTCGAGGGCTCGCCCCAGCCGCCGTTGGGCAGGTACTCGAAGTCCTGCTCGCTGTAGTCGGGGTCCATCGGGGCGTTGAGCGGGGTGAAGGCGAAGAAGGTCTGCACCACGTGGTCCCCGTCGGGCCCGCCGGTGGGGGTGTCGTCGAAGCGGACCCGGGCCGCGTAGGTGCCGTTCTTGAACTTCCTCGCCGTGGTCTGGAGTTCGGTCTCCTTGGTGCCGGCCGCGGTGCCGTCGGTGGTCAGTCGGAGGTTCATGACGGTGTTGCCGCCGGAGGAGGGGAAGGTGACGTCCTGCGGGGACCAGGTGGCGCCCGGCACCCCGGGTCCGCCCTGACCGGACTTGACGGTCCAGCCGTTGCCGGACAGGGCCGGGTCGGCGTGCGAGGTGTACGAGAAGTCGTCGAAGAGGACCTTGGCGTCCCCGGGCGGGGTGGTGGGGGGCGTGGTCGGGGGAGTGGTGGGCGGGGTGGTGGGCTCGCTGCCGGCCGGGGCCGTCCCCCACAGCAGGGTCCCCGCGGAGCGAAGGGTGATCCGGTCCCAGTCGCCGTACGTGCTCCGGGCCGGTCCGAAGGAGTAGTCGTCGGACTGGGTGAGGGTCTGCCAGTCGGCGCGGTGGAAGCGCAACTGCATGTCCCCGGTGCTCTGGCCGGGCGCCAGGGAGCCCGCCCCCGAGGTGAAGCCGATCTCCAGGTACCGGTCGGCGGTGGCGGTGGGCTGCGCGAGCGTCCCGAAGGTGCCCGTGATGTGGGCGCAGCCCTTCACCGCCCAGGAGCAGGCGAACCGGTAGTCCAGGGCGGGGCCGTCGGCCTTGAAGTAGTAGCGCAGCTTGACCTGGCTCAACGGCACCGTGGTGGAGCCGGTGTTGGTGACCTTGAGCCAGGGTTCCACCTGGTCGGCGGTGGCTCCGGGGGCGCTGGTGCGGTACTGCACGCTGAGGGAGTCGGCGGCGGCGGAGGCGGGGGCGGCGAGCAGCCCGGCGGCCGCGGTGCCGGCGACGAGGGCGCAGGCGGCGGCGAGGCCGATGCGGGTGGTGCGGTGGGGGCGGACGGACACGGGAGTTCCTTTCGGTGGGGGTCGGAACGGGCCTGTGCGGAAGGGGGCGGGCGTGGGCCGGGGTACGGCTGGGCAGGCCCGCCGGAGCGGGGAGCCCGGTGGTGCCCGGTCGATCAGGCGCCCGGGCCGGGCGTGGTGACGCCCAGGGCGGCCAGCCGGGGGCGGTGGGCGGCGAGGGCGGGGAGGAAGTCCCGCCGGTACTCGCCCGTCGGGTTCCAGGCGCGGTCGGCGAGGGCGCAGAGCCGGGGCCACAGCAGCCGGTCGTAGTGCCCGCCCGTGGTGACGTACTCGGTCCACAGCTGCGCCTGGGTGCCCAGGACGCGCCCGGCCTCCTCGGCGGGCCAGTCGGCGGGGGCCGGGTCGGTGCTCCAGACGGCGGGCAGGTCCACCACGGCGCCGGCCTGGCCGGGGGGTTCGCCGTGCCGGTCGGTCTGCGGGTAGTCGAGGTAGGTGGTGCGGTGCGGGGCCATGACCACGGGGTGGCCGCGGCGGGCCGCGGTGAGTCCGTGCCCCGCGTCCCGCCACGCCATGAGGGTGAACTCGGTGGGGAGCGTGCCCGCCTCCTCCTCGGCCCAGCAGATCGGACGGCGGCCCGCGGCCAGCAGGTGCTCGCCCATCCGGCCCAGGAACCAGGTCCGCAGCCGGCGGGCCGAGGGCAGCCCCAGGGCGGCGGCCCGGGACCGGGAGTCCGGATCCTCCTCCCACTGGACGGTGGGGCACTCGTCGCCGCCGAGGTGCACGTACGGGGAGGGGAAGAGCTCCATGGTCTCGTCGAGCACGGTGCGGAAGAAGTCGAGGACGGGCTCGTGCGTGCCGAGCACCCGTTCGGAGACTCCCCAGTCCGTCCACACGCCGTCCGGGCGGGCGGAGCCGACGCCCAGGTGCGGATAGGCGGCGAGGGCGGCGCCCACGTGTCCGGGCATCTCGATCTCGGGGAGCACGGTGACGCCGCGCTCGGCGGCGTGGCGGACCAGCAGCCGCAGTTCGGCCTTGGTGTAGGCCCCGCCGTGCGGCCGTTCGTCCCAGGTGCCGTCCTCGGCCGGACCGAGCCGGGTCCGGTCCCGGACCGCGCCGACCGTGGTGAGCCGGGGGTACGCGTCCACGGGGAGGCGCCAGCCCTGGTCGTCGGTGAGGTGCAGGTGCAGGACGTTCAGCTTGTGCAGGGCGATCCGGTCCACGGTGCGCAGCAGCCGGTCCAGGGGCTGGAAGTGACGGGCGGTGTCCACCATGAGTCCGCGCCAGGCGTGCCGGGGTCGGTCGAGGAGGTCCACGCCGGGCAGGGTCCAGGCGGTGCCGGGCGCGGGCCGGTCGCCGAGGGCTTCGGCGGGCAGCAGCTGCCGCAGCGACTGGACGGCGTGCCGGAGCCCGGCGGGTTCCGCGGCGAGGAGCCGGACCCGGTCGGGGAGCACCGTCAGCCGGTACCCCTCGGGTCCGAGGGCGTCGTGCTCGGCCGGATCCAGGACGAGGAGGACCGCCCCGTCGGGGGAGTCGGGGAGGGGCAGGCCGGTGGCGGGTGCGAGGAGCGTGCGGAGCAGCCCGGCCACGGGTGCGGTACCGGGTCCGGGCCGCAGGGCGGTGTCCTCGGTGAGGGTGAACGACCCGGGGAGCGGGATCGACCGCAGCGGACGCGGCAGCAGCTCCGGGAGCTCCCCGCGGGCCGTGATCCGGGCGGGTGCCGGCGCGGGCGCCTGCGGTCTCGGGCTGACCGTGCTCACGGGGTCTCCTCCTCCGCCGCCCGGGAGGCCGGAGCGGGCGCGACTGACGGTGCGGGGACGGGTGCCGGGACGGCGGGGGCGACCGGAGCACCGGACGACCGGCGGCGGCCGGAAACCCCGTCGCACGCTGACCAGTTCGGGAAACTGGTCAGCAACTGGTAAGGAAAGTGGCACAGGCCGGAGAGCCGGTCAACCCCTCGGACCTGCCCGGCGAGCGGGTCAACACCCCAGCTGTGCACGGCTGTAGAGGATCCGGCGGAGCCGCCTGCGGCCCGTCCGCGCACTGGTAACATCCGGGAGCTGGTCTGGTCGTCCGGCCCTGCCCCCCCCGTCCGCGCGGGCACGGCACCGGACGACCGCCGACGACACGCTGACGACACGGGGGTGCCGGGATGACGGAGACAGCGGGTGCGCGGCCGGTGGGTCCGGGCACGGCTCGGGGCCCGGTCGCGAAGCGCCTCTGGGTACGCGACCACCTGCGCGGCCTGGCGGAGTCCGCCGCGCCGGGCGCCGCCCTCCCCTCCGAACGCGCCCTCTGCGCGCAGCTCGGCGTCTCCCGCCCCACCGTGCGGGCCGCCGTGGACGAGCTGGTCGCCGCGGGACTGGTCGTCCGCGAACACGGCCGCGGCATGTTCGCCGCCCGCGCCAAGATCACCCAGGAGTTGTCGCCCGCCGGCGCGGAGTCCGGCTTCAGCCTTCCGCGCGCCCAGGGCAGCTGGGCGGGCCGGGTCCTGGAGTTCGCGGTGCTCCCGGCGGGCGAGGCCGTCGGCCGCAGGCTGCGCCTGGCCCCGTCCGCCCCGATCGTCTACATCGCCCGGCTGCGCCTGGTCGACGGGGAGCCGATGGCGATCGAGTACCTGCACGTTCCGGAGGAGCGGGTCCCCGGGCTGGTCGCGGCCGACATGGAGAGCGGGGACTTCTACGAGCTGCTGCGCACCCGCCACGGCACGGTGGTGCACGAGGCCGTGCAGGCCATCGAGCCCACCGTGCTGGGGGAGCGCGAGGCCCGGCTGCTGGGCGTGCCCGCGCACTCCGCCGCCCTGCGCTTCGAGCGCCTGACCACCGACCGCGCGGGCCGGCCCGCCGAGTACGTGCACTCCCTGTACCGGGGCGACCGCTACCGGATCGTGTCCCGGATCCGCCTCGGCGACCCGGACCCGGCCGCCGACGGCGTCCGCCACCATCCGGGCATTCCCCCCGGTGACCTGCCCGCCCCCGGCACGGGACGCTCGGTGACCACCGGGGACGTCCAGCCCGTGCTGTGAGCCGGGGAGGTCAGGGGCCGATCAGGAGCAGGGACAGCCACAGGGCCGCGGTCGAGGCCAGGAGGGCGGCGGGCACCGTGAGGAGGCCGAGCCGGGTGAACTCCCGCAGCTCGACCTCGTGGCCGTGGCCGTGCACGATGCGGCGCCACAACAGGGTGGCGAGGGAGCCGGCGTAGGTGAGGTTGGGGCCGATGTTCACGCCCAACAGCACGGCCAGGACGGCGCCCGGGCCCGCCGGGGCGGCGAGCGGGACCAGGGCCAGGACGGCCGGCAGGTTGTTGATCAGGTTCGCGAGCAGGGCCGCCACCGCCGCCGTGCCGAGCAGGGCGAGGAAGGTTCCGCCCTCGGGCAGCAGCCCGTCGAGGGCGGTGCCCAGACCGTTGTCGACGACCGCCCGGACCACGATGCCCAGGGCGAGGACGAAGGCCAGGAACGGCACCGAAGCGGCCCCGACCAGCGCCACCGGGGTGGTGTGACGGCGGGCCAGGGCACGTACCGCCAGCACCGCCGCACCGGCGGTGGCCGCCCAGGCCGGATCGATCCCGAGGGCGGAGGCCACGGCGAAACCAGCCAGTGTGGCCGCGACCGTCACCAGCGGGAACAGCGGCACCTCCACCGGCTCCTCCGCGACACCGGTGGTGTCGGGGTCGGGTGCCCGGCGCAGGTCGGCCGCGAAGAAGCGGCGGAACACCGCGTACTCCACCGCGATCGCCGCCAGCCAGGGCAGCAGCATCAACCCGGCGAACCGGGTGAAGCTCAGCCCCGAGGCGGTGAAGGCGAGCAGGTTGGTGAGGTTGGACACCGGCAGCAGCAGCGAGGCCGAGTTCGACAGGTGGGCGCTCGCGTACGCGTGCGGGGCCGGGCGCACCCCCATCCGGGCGGCCGTCGCGAACACCACCGGGGTCAGCAGCACCACCGTCGCGTCCAGGCTCAGCACGGCCGTGATCAGCGAGGCCAGCGCGAATACCGCGCCGAGGAGCCGCTGCGGCCGTCGCCGCGCCCAGTGCGCCATCCACGTGCCGCAGGCGTGGAAGAGGCCCTCGTCGTCGCAGAGCTTGGCCAGCACCAGGACGGCCGCGAGGAACCAGATCACCGGCCCGAGCCGCCCCGCCTCGTCGACGACCTCCGCCGGGCCCACCGCCCCGCAGAGGAGCACCACCCCCGCGGCGGGCACGGCGAACACGGCCTCCGGGAGACCACGGGGACGGACGACGGCACAGATCAGGACCACGGCCAGCGCGGCCACGGACACCACTTCGACGAGCATGGCCCCGATCATCGCCGTTCCCCCCGTCCCCCCTCCAGCCGGGGTCCACGAGCGTGGCCGGACGTCCCACCGGGGCGGGGCGGCGGCGGGGCCGGGCCCCGCCGGCTCAGCCGGGCCCGTCGGCGGCCTCCGCGACCAGCTCCCGGATCCGGGCGAACAGCTCCGGATGGCCGGAGGCGTCGGCCCGCTCCGGATCGGCGGCCTCGCGCAGCGGCTTCAGCAGGTCGCCGACGGCCTCGGCGTGCCGCGCCGTTCCCGGCGTGAGCCCCCGGAGCCCGGCGAGCGCGTGCCGGAGCGCCCGGGGCCAGGCCATGGAGACGGGCGCTCCGGGCCGCAGCCCGAGGCGCTCCTCGTCGACCCGGGCCCGGGCATCGGCCAGCCGGGCGTACGGCGAACGGTCCGCGAGCTCCTGGAGGTCGGGGACCGCCGCGAGTCGCGTGGCCAGGTCCACGGCCCGTTCGGCCCGCTCGGGGGCGGGGGCGTCCGCGGCGCGGCGGCCGCGCAGCCGTCGCGCCCGGGTCACCCGCTCGGCCTGGGTGCCGCCGGCGTGCGCGGCGGCCGGAGAGCCGCCGGTGAGCTGGAGGTACCGCCGTTCGGCGGCCTGGCGGCTGCCCAGCTCCAGCGCTCCCGCCAGCCGCTGCCAGGTGACGCCCCGGTGCCGCGCGGCGGCGATGAACCGGGCCTCGTCCTCGACCAGCTTCTCGCGGAGCTTCCGGATCACGAGGAGGGCGGCGAGGAGGTCCTCGACCGGCACCTTGTCGAGGGCGGCGTGCTCGACGGCCCGCTGCACCGCGTCGTACCGCTCGGCCACCTCGGCGAGCCGTGGGCCGGACGGGCGCAGCCCGTGTTCCCTCGCGAGCTCCCCCTGCCAGCTGTCCGGCGGCGGCGCGGTCGGCGAGGTGAACCGCAACCAGGCGCCCCGCCGCGCCCCTCCCACGGGCGCGCGGTCCGGGTGCGGCGGTGTCGCGGTTTCCGCGTCCCGGGTCGCGGGGCGGGGGAGCCCTTTCCGTGTCGTCTCCGCGTTGACCGTTTCTGTCGTCTTTTCCATGACGGGGTATGTCATGGGGAGGACGACATCATCTGTCGTCCCGAGGATGACATTTTCGCTTTCCTCGCTCATTCCTCTCCCCCCGCGATATGGCGACCGCCTTCTTCGGGGCGGTCCGATTCCCGTCGGCGCCGGGCGCGCCGCAGGAGGGCCACGGTCAGCAACAGGAGGGCGCCGCCGAGGAACTCGGCACCGGCCTCCCGGGCCAGGTCTACGAACATGCAGGTCAGCAGGGTGAGATCGAGTCCCCTGCCTGCCCCCTCACGCCAACTCGTCGGGTCCGAATCGTCCGGACGCGGTCACGTCGAGCGCATCGCGGGATGCCTCGTGGTCGCCCCGGGCGGGTCGGTGGCGCCGGTGCCGCGCCACGTCGGACCAGTCTCGGGCACGTATTCAAGATCGGCTGCCAAAAGAGCCCCCGGGATGGGAATCGCCAGGGATCGCCATGGAGTGATATCGAATGGTGGAGGAATTTTTCCGTGTTCTTTCGAAAATATTCTCGCGCGGCCCGATCCGCTGCCGGGCAGTGTGCGTGGACCCGGCTCCGTCGCGGTGGCGCGCCGGAACCCCTGGCCCTGCCGCCCGCGGTCCCGTGACGGGCCTTCGGGATCATGGAGGAATGAGATCCGAGACCGCCTATCACGGGGCCATGGGCGAGGAGTTCGCCGCGCAGGCCACCGACAGCACGTACAACGCCCACACCGACCGACCGGCGGTGCTCGGGCTCGCCGGGGACGTGGCCGGACTGGAGGTCCTGGACCTCGGCTGCGGCGGTGGGCACTACGCCGCCGAGCTCCTCGCGCGCGGGGCCGCCTCCGTCACCGGAGTGGACGGCAGCGAGAGCCTGCTCGCCGTGGCGCGCGAGCGACTGGGTCCGGCCGTCGCCCTGCACCACCACGACCTGGAACGACCCCTCGATTTCCTCCCCGAGGGAGCCTTCGACCTGGCCGTCCTCGCCCTCGTCTACCACCACGTCGAGGCCCGGGACCACCTGCTCGCCGAGGTGCGGCGGGTGCTGAGGCCGGGCGGGACCCTGCTCGTGTCCACCTCGCACCCGACGGGGGACTGGGCCCACTTCGGCGGTTCCTACTTCGACGAGGACCGGGTCAGCCTGCCCTTCGGGCAGGGCCACGCGCTCACCTTCCGCCGGCTGACGCTGGAGACCTTCATCGGGGAGCTGCTCGCCGCCGGCTTCCTGTTGGAGGCGCTGGTGGAGCCGCGCGCCGTCGAAGCGGGCCGCCGGGTGGACCCCCGACGGCACGCGAAGAGCCACGAGAAGCCGATGTTCCTCGCGGTGCGGCTGCGCCGCCCGTAGCGGCAGTGGGGGCGGGTCAGGGGAGGGGGCGGGTGAGCCAGGCGACCTCGCCGTTCGGCTCCCGCGTCACGCGGTCCCGGGTGAACTCCAGCTTCTCCAGGACGCGGAGCGAGGGGGCGTTCCAGGTGCCCACGGTGGACCACAGGCGGGTCCGACCCGTGGCCGCGGCGGCGCCGAGCACGGCGGCCGCGGCCTCCGTGGCGTAGCCCCGACCGTGCGCGTGCCGGAACAGCTCGTAGGCGATCTCGGGCTCGTCCAGGGTGGCCCGCCCGATGATCAGTCCGCAGTAGCCGATGACGTCCCCCTCCGCTCTGCGCAGGATGGGGAGGAGGGCGATCCCCGTGGTCGCGGTGGCGTCGAGCAGCTCCGTGATGGCGGTGCGGATCCGCTCGACCTCGCGGGGTTCACCGTCCCGTTCGGCCAGCAGCTCCGCGAACCAGGAGGCGTCCGAGGGGTCCCAGGGGCGCAGCAGCAGCCGCTCGGTCTCCAGGTGGAAGGGCATCGTCTCGTAGTCGGGCATGCGCCCACTCTGCCGCACCGATGATCATGGCCGCCCGGAGGGGTCCCGGTCCGAGAACGCCCCCCCCACCGTGGACCTCGCCGCCAACGCGGCCTCCCTCGGCCTCCGGGTCCTCCGCGCCCACACCGTCGGTGACCTGCGAGAAGCCCTCG
>NZ_JBEOSD010000177.1:0-15643 GCF_040302735.1 Streptomyces sp. NPDC097619
GGTCGTGCTGATGGCGTTCCGGGTGTCGTGGAACGCGTTGCGGGACGTGGCTGCGGCGACGGGGGCGGATCCGGTCGCGGCGGTCCTCGGCACCGTGGCCACGATCGGCCTGACCGGTGGGGACCAGCAGGCGGAGCACCGTCCGCGCGGCGGCCAGTCCGTCAGCGGCGGCTCCGGCGAGGGTCCGGCCCGGCCGGGCAGCACGGAGGGCGGCGACGACGGCAACGGCGGCGGAGCCTCCGGCGGGGACGGCGAGGGCCGGGACGGATCGGTGTCCGGCGGCACCGGCGGCCCGGGCGACCCCTCCGCGACCGGTGGCACGCCCGGTCCCGGCGCTTCGGCCTCCACGCCCGGCGGCACCCCCTCGGGTCCCACGGGGCGGCCCGTCCCGCCGTCCACCTCCGGCGGCCCCGGTCCCACCGGCGCTCCGGAGCCGACCGGGAAGCCGGAGCCCACGGACGATCCGGAGCCCACCGTGGACCCGGAGCCCACGGACGATCCGGAGCCCACCGTGGACCCGGAGCCCACGGACGACCCGCCCCCGACCGGCGGACCGGCCGGTGGCACCAGCAGCGGCACCGGCGCCAGCGCGGGCACCAGCACCGGCACCGGTGACGCCGGCGGCACGGGCGAGGGCCCGGCCGCGGCCTGAGCCCGCCCGGATCCCGGTTCGGCCCCGGCCCGGGGCCTGCCGTCAGAGGCCGTACGCGGCCCGTGGCGGGCCCGGCACCGGGAACGCCGACGGCCGCCCCCACCGAAGCGGGAGCGGCCGTCCCAGGGCCGTCCACGGCCGGGCCCCCCGGGGCCCCGGACCGTCAGAACAGCCGCAGCTTGTCGTCCTCGATGCCGCGCATCGCGTCGTAGTCCAGCACCACGCAGTCCATGCCGCGGTCCGTGGCCAGAACCCGCGCCTGGGGCTTGATCTCCTGGGCGGCGAACACCCCCCGCACCGGGGCCAGATGGGGATCGCGGTTGAGCAGTTCGAGGTAGCGGGTGAGCTGTTCCACGCCGTCGATCTCGCCGCGCCGCTTGATCTCCACGGCCACCGTGGCGCCGTCGGCGTCCCGGCACAGGATGTCCACCGGGCCGATGGCGGTCATGTACTCGCGCCGGATCAGCGTGTAGCCCTCGCCGAGCGTTTCGATGCGGTCCGCGAGGAGTTCCTGGAGGTGTGCTTCCACGCCGTCCTTGATGAGACCCGGATCCACGCCGAGTTCGTGGGACGAGTCGTGGAGGACTTCTTCCATGGTGATGATGAGCTTCTCGCCCGCCTTGTTGATGACGGTCCAGACGCCCTCCTCGTCCCCCGTCCCCTCTTTGAGGGTGCACGGCGGAGACATCCAGTTGAGGGGTTTGTACGCCCGGTCGTCCGCATGGATCGAGACGCTGCCGTCGGCCTTCACGAGGATCAGGCGCGGCGCGGAGGGCAGATGGGCGGTGAGGCGGCCCGCGTAGTCGACGGAGCAGCGGGCGATGACGAGACGCATGGTCGGCAACGCTACTCGACCGACGCGCCCCGGCGCGATTCGCCCCTGAAAGACCCCTTCGCCGGTGGCTCGTTGTATGCGCATTCTCCTGGTGCCGTACCCGGTGGGCGCCTACCGTTGTGAGCGGGAGGTCGCCGCGCGGACACACAGCGTCGTGATCTCCTTCCCTGCCCGTAAGACCCCGGTCACCCGGGGTCGCGAGAGGAGAACCCATGTCGCTCGACGTCTCACCGGCCCTACTCGAACAGGCCGAGCGAGGCGAGGTCGACGAAGCCGCCTTCGTCGACTGCGTCCGGACCTCCCTGCCCTACGCCTGGGAGATGATCAGCTCGCTGGTGGCCCAGCTGAAGGTGGACGGCGGAGAGTTCGCCGACAACCAGACGCCGCCGCCGGACGAGCAGGCGCGCGGCCAGCTGTTGCGCGCCCTCGCGAGCGACGCGATTCGCGGCGCCCTGCAGCGGCACTTCGGCGTGCGCCTGGCCTTCCAGAACTGTCACCGCCTGGCGGTGTTCCCGATGGACCCGGCGGTGGACGACCGGCTCGCCCGGTTCACGTCCATCCGCGGACAGCTGCTGAACCAGTCCCCCGAACTGCGGGACTGCTGAGGGGCGCCGCCGCCCCGCCGGGGTACGCGTCCCGGTGGTGGACGGCGGCGCACGGCGTCCGCACGGCCCGCCGGCCGCCCGCTCCCGTGAGGGGCGGCGCGGCGGGCCGTACGGGCCCCCGACGCGGCGTGCTCAGCCGAGGTGGGGCAGGACCTCGGCGCCCAGCCGCCGGACGTTCTCCTCGGTGGCCGCCAGGTCCCCGGAGCCCTCGACGAGCAGCGAGAACCGGCTGATGCCGGTGCGCTCCGCCGTGGCCCGCAGCCGCTCGGCGGCCAGCTCGGGGGTGCCCACCGGGTGCAGGTCGCAGAGGAGTTCGGTGTAGGCGTGCGGGTCCCGCATGGTCCGGGGCCGTCCGTCCACCGTCTGGTAGGCGGCCAGTCCGAGCCGCAGCCAGCCCGGCACGGCCTTCAGGAGCACCTCGCGGGCGTCCTCGGTGCGGTCGGCGAGCTGCACCACCCCGGCCGAGACGTGCCCGGCCCCGGCCACCGCCTCCCGGGAGTGCCCGGCGGCCAGTGCGGTCCGCCGCCACAGGGCCACCATCTCGGCCTTGTCCTCGTCCCCGCAGTGCATCCCCAGCAGCATCGGCAGCCCGCGTTCGGCGGCCAGCCGGACCGAGGCGGGGGAGGTGCAGGCCACGATCACCTCGGGCCCCTCCCCGTCCCCGTCCAGGGCCTCCGCCGGCCGGGGCACCACGGGCACCTCCCGGAAGGCGTACCTCTCGCCCTCGGCCCCCACCCGCGGTTCGGACAGCCAGCGCAGCAGCAGGTCCAGGGATTCCGGGAAGCCGTTCTCGTAGGCGGGCAGCCCCGCCCCGAACACCTCCAGGTCCACCCACGGCCCGCCGCGGCCCACCCCGAGGGAGAACCGGCCCCCCGAGGTGAGGTGCAGCAGCGCGGCCTGCTCGCCCAGGGCCACCGGGTGCGCGGTGGGCAGCACGCTCACCGCGGTGCCCACCCGCAGCCGCCGGGTCCGGCCCAGCATCAGGGCGGCCAGGGTCACCGCGGAGGGACACACCCCGTACGGGATGAAGTGGTGCTCGGCCACCCACACCGACTCCAGGCCGGCCTGCTCGGCCACCTCCGCGGTCCGCACCGCTCGGTGCAGTGCCTCCCCCTGACCCTGGCCCGGGAACTGGGCCGCCAGTACAAACGCTCCAACGCGCAACGCCCTCTGCCTCCTCGCGGTGACGCTCTACCCCCTGACGGCAACAACGTCCGACACGTGCCAAGGGCACGGGCCGGCGCCGAAGTTATTGAGATTGTCGGGGAATACTTTCGCGGAGGCCCGGATCCGCCCACGGATGTCCCCGTGTGTCGGAGTCGTTGCCTCCGCCTCCACCATGGGGGGCCGTCCCGGCCCGGCGCGTAGTCTGGAGGAAAGTCCCTTGCCCCCGCCGCTCCGTGAGGTATACGTGTCACCGCGTCACAACCGCCCCCGCGGCGGAGAGAACCCGACCGAGCGCGACAGCGCCGGCGTGGACCGGTTCGGCCTGGAGAACACCGAGGAGTGGCAGGGCGAGGAGTGGAAGGTCCGCCACGTCGCCGGCGCCAGTGCCCAGGGCAAGCGCTACCGCTGCCCGGGCTGCGACCAGGAGATCCCCTCCGGGGTCCCGCACCTGGTGGCCTGGCCCGAGTACGGCGGGGTGGACGACCGCCGGCACTGGCACAAGGCCTGCTGGAACGCCAAGGACCGCCGCACCTCGCGGGTGCAGCGGTCCAGGAACGCGCCCCGGCACTGAGCGGCGCCGCGGGCCGGCGGCGAGGGCCGTCCCCGCGGCGACTCACACGTCCCGGCGCCCCGTGACCACGTACGCGCCCGCCACCGCGGCCGCCGTGACCGCCACCAGCAGGGCGATCTGACCCAGCTGGCTGGAGGTGCCGAACTCCCCGCCCATCGGCATGCCGAACAGCTCCGCCAGGGCCACCGGCGGGTTGTACCGGACGATCCAGTTGCCCAGGGTGTAGGTGGACTCCCACACCATGAGGACCCCGGCCAGCACCGGCGGGACCGTCACCACGCCCAGCATCACGGCGATCGCCCCGGCGGAGTGCCGCAGCATCGCCCCGACGGCGAGGGCCAGGACCCCGAGCAGGGTGACGTACGCGCTGCCCGCCAGGGCCCCGATCCACTCCCGGGCCCCGTGGTGCCCGGCCTCCGGCCCGCTGTGCAGCACGGCGGTCAGGAGACCGACGAGCATCACCGAACCGGCCACCGCGACGAACGCGGTCAGCCCGAAGACGAGCAGCTTCGCGGTCAGCACCCGGTGCCGGTCGGGCGCCGCGGTGAAGGTGGTCCGCACCAGTCCGGTGCCGTACTCGGAGCTCATCGTGAGCACCCCCAGCACGATCACGCTGACCTGCCCGATGAACAGGCCGAACAGCGCCGGGGTGAAGAACGGGACCTGCTGGAAGTCGACGTCGGAGGTCTGCAGCGCGGCGACCGTGCCGATGCCCAGCACCAGGGCGGCCAGCGAGCCGAGCGTCCAGAGCGTGGACCGGACGGAGACCAGCTTCGTCCACTCCGAGGCCATGGCGTGCCCCAGGTGCGGCCGGGTGTCGGGCAGCGGGGAGAGGTAGGAGGCGCCCTCCCGCCCTTCCGCGGCCGGTACGGGGCCGGACGCGACCGGCGCGCCCGCCGTGCCGGGCCAGGGGGCTCCGGGGCCCGAGGGGGCCGCTCCGGCGGCCGGGCCGGTGGTGGTGGGGCCGGTCATCGGGCCTCCTCGGATTCGGTCGGGGGCGCCGGGGCGAGGTCGCCGGGCCGGGCGGGCATCAGCAGGGGCTCCCCGTCGGTGCCGGGCGGCGGGGGCGCGAACCAGCCCTCCGCGGACACCTCCTGCGGGACCTCCTCGGGCCAGGGCGCGAGCCCGGCCGGTTCCGGCTCCCACAGCTCCGCCCGCGGGTCCTCGGTGGAGGTGTACTCCACGGACGACTGGGTCATCCGCATGTACGCCTCCTCCAGCGAGGCCCGGTGCGGGGAGAGCTCCCACAGCCGGATGTCCGCCGCGTGCGCGAGGTCGCTGATCCGGGGCAGCTCCAGGCCGGTGACCCGCAGGGCCCCGTCGGGCTCGGCCAGGACGCGGGCGCCCTCGGCGCCCAGCAGGGCCGCGAGCCGCTCGCGCGGCTCCGTGCCGGGACCGGCCGCCCGCACCCGGGCGAAGCCGGCCGAATTGCGGGAGATGAACTCCTGCACGCTCAGGTCCGCCAGCAGCCGCCCCCGGCCGATCACGATCAGGTGGTCCGCGGTCAACGCCATCTCGCTCATCAGGTGCGAGGACACGAAGACCGTGCGCCCCTCCGAGGCCAGGTGCCGCATGAGGTTGCGGACCCACAGGATGCCCTCGGGGTCGAGGCCGTTGACGGGCTCGTCGAAGAGCAGCACCTGCGGGTCGCCCAGCAGGGCGGCGGCGATGCCCAGCCGCTGGCCCATGCCCAGCGAGTACCCCTTGGCCCGCTGCCGGGCGACGTCCTGCAGCCCGACCACGCCCAGCACCTCGTCCACCCGCTTCTCCGGGATCCCGGAGAGCTGGGCCAGGGAGAGCAGGTGCGTGCGGGCCCGCCGGCCGCCGTGCACGGCCTTCGCGTCCAACAGGGCGCCGACGTGCCGCTGCGCGTTGGCCAGCTCCCGGAAGGGCCGGCCGTTGATGGTGACCCGGCCGGAGGTGGGGCGGTCCAGCCCGAGGATCATGCGCATGGTGGTGGATTTGCCGGAGCCGTTCGGGCCCAGGAAGCCCGTGACGACACCGGGCCTGACCTGGAAGGACAGCTGGTCGACGGCCGTCTTCGCGCCGAAGCGCTTGGTCAGGCCGACTGCCTCGATCATTGCTCTGCCCCTCGCCAGGCCGGACGGTCTTCCTCCGGGTGTCTCTCCCGCGTAAGGGTTAAGAGCTTATCGAGGGCTTGACGGTTCCGTCCCGCCCCGGACCTCCGGGGAGACCCTGACCCGACCCGGAGCTTTCCCTGAGACCGCTGCTCACGGGGTCGCGCCGAGGCCGTCGGGGCCCGGTGAGGACGGGACAGAGCGGGACCGGGCGGGGGAGCGGGTCGGCGGCGGCCCGGGGACGGCGCGCCTCAGGCGTCCCGGTGCCGGAGGACCAGCCAGCCGCCGAGCAGGGCCGCGGCCACCCACACCACCATGATCCCGAGCCCGGTCCACGGCCCGTACGGGGAATCCCCGCTGCCCATGGCCTCCGGCACCACCTGCATGATCTTGGCGCCCGCCTGGTCGGGGAAGTACCGGGCCACCGTCTTGGCCCCCGGCACCGCCGAGAGGATCTGCGAGACGAGGAAGAAGAAGGGCATCAGGATGCCCAGGGACAGCATCGAGCTGCGCAGCATCGTGGCCACGCCCATGGAGAACACCGCGATCAGGGCCATGTACAGCCCGGCGCCGAAGACCGCCCGGAGCACGTTGGGCTCGCCGATGGAGGTGCGGTGCTCGCCCAGCAGGGCCTGGCCGAGGAAGAAGGACAGGAAGCTGGTGGCCAGGCCCACCACCAGCGCGAGCAGCGCGGCCACCGTGATCTTGCCGAAGAGGAAGAGCGAGCGTCGCGGCACCGCGGCCAGCGAGGTGCGGATCATGCCCGAGCTGTACTCGGTGCCCACCACCAGCACCCCGAAGACCACCATCGCGAGTTGGCCCAGGACCATCCCCGAGAAGCTGATCAGGGTCGGGTCGAAGGTGGCCCGCTCCAGGTCGGAGAGGTTGTCGAACTGGGACTTCATGAGCGCGCAGAGGACGGCGCTGAGGGCCACGGTGACCACGAGGGCGCTGACCAGGGTCCAGGCGGTCGAGGCCACCGTGCGGATCTTCGTCCACTCGGACCGGAGGACGGCGGGAACGGAGGCCATCGGTCACTCTCCCTCGTGCTGCGGGCCGGACGGGTCGCCGTCGCCGTCCCCGGGCGACCGACCGCGCCGCTCCTCGTACGAGGCCCCCCAACGCGGCGCCGGAGCGGCGGGGGCGGCCGTCGGGCCGGGCGGCGGCCCGTCCCCGGGGGAGTGCGCGTGGTACTCCACCGCGCCGGCCGTCATCCGCATGAACGCCTCCTCCAGCGAGGCGCGCTGCGGGCTCAGCTCGTGCAGGACCACCCGGTTCCGGGCGGCCAGCTCGCCGAGCAACTCGGCGGAGACCGAGTCGATCTCCAGGGCCCCGCCGCCGGTGCTGACCGCGGTGATGCCCTCCTGGTGGAGCAGGTCCCGCAGGCGTTCCTGCTGGGGGGAGCGGACCCGGACGAAACTGCGGGAGTTCCGCTGGATGAAATCGGCCATCGAGGTGTCGGCGAGAAGTCGCCCTTGACCGATCACGATCAAATGATCCGCGGTGAGTGCCATTTCGCTCATGAGGTGACTGGAAACGAAGATCGTCCGGCCTTCCGCCGCAAGTCCTTTCATGAGATTGCGGATCCAGTGAATTCCTTCCGGGTCCAGACCATTGACGGGTTCGTCGAACATCAGGATCTCCGGGTCGCCCAGCAGGGCGGAGGCGATGCCCAGCCGTTGGCCCATGCCCAGGGAGAACCCCTTCGACTTCTTCTTCGCCACGGCCGTCAGCCCGACCAGGTCCAGCACCTCGGTGACCCGGCTCGCGGGGATCCGGTTGGACTGGGCCAGGCAGAGGAGGTTGTTGTGGGCGCTGCGCCCGCCGTGCATCGCCTTGGCGTCCAGGAGCGCCCCGATGTACTTCAGGGGCTCGTCGAGCTCCCGGTACTGCCGCCCGTCGATCCGCACCGATCCGGCGGTCGGGTTGTCCAGGCCGAGCATCATCCGCATCGTCGTGGACTTGCCCGCGCCATTGGGCCCGAGGAAGCCCGTCACCACCCCCGGTCTGACCTGGAAGCTGAGGTGGTCCACCGCCGTCTTCGCCCCGAACCGCTTGGTGAGGCCCTCGAGCTCGATCATGCCGAACACGCTAGAACGGCCGAGGGCCCCCCGCCACCGGAGTGACGGGGGGCCCTCGGCCGCACGGGGGTGCGTCCGCCCCGAGGGGCGGCGGGGCGTCAGCGGCTCTGCTGCGCGGGGACGCCGCGGGTGACCGGCTCGTCGTCGATCGGGGACCCGGCCGCGGCCACGGCGGCACCGGTCAGGGTGGCCAGCATCTCGCGGACGTTGGTCAGCTGCGCGTTGATCGAGTCGCGGCGGTTGGTCAGGGCCGCCAGCTCGCGCTCCGACTCGCTGCGGATCCGGTCCGCCTTGGCGTTGGCGTCGGCCACGATGTCCTCGGCCTGGCGCTGCGCGGTTTCCACCGTCTGGCGGGCCCGGCGCTCGGCGTCCGTGCGGAGCTTCTCGGCCTCCAGGCGCAGCTGCTCGGCCCGGTGCTCGATCTCCGCGAGGCGCTTCTCGGCCTTGGCCTGACGGGAGGCCAGGTCGCGCTCGGACTGCTCGCGGCGCTTGGCGAGGTTGGTCTCGAAGTCCGCGGCGGCCTGGGCGGCCTTGGCGCGGGTCTCCTCGAACAGGGCGTCGGCCTCCTCGCGCTTGGAGGCGGCGTCCTTCTGCGCCTCGGCGCGCAGGGTGGCCGAGTCGGACTTGGCCTTCTCGACGATGCGGACACCCTCGTCCTCGGCCTTCGCCTTGCGGTCCGCGGCGAAGGACTCGGCGTCGTTGCGCACCTGCTGCGCGGCGGACTCGGCCAGCTCGCGGTGCTGCTCGGCGGCGCGACGGGCCTCCTCGCGCAGGTCCTTGGCCTCCTCCTCGGCGAGCCGCAGGATCTTCTCGACCCGGGCGCCGAGACCGGCGTACGACGGTTCGGCGTCGTTGACCTGGGCCTGGGCGTTCTGCGTTTCGAGGTGGAGTTCCTCGATGCGCTTCTCCAGGGAGTTGATGCGGGACAGGGCGCTGTCACGGTCGGCGACGAGCTTGGAAATGCGGTCGTCCACCTGACCGCGGTCGTAACCACGCCGCACGAGCTCGAAGCCGAAGGGGGAGGATGTGTCGCTCATGGGGTTCCTGTCGAATGAGACCGATGAGGTGCTAGGTGAGGTGTTAAGGGGAATCCTAGGCGCCGGAGCGGCGTGTCATCGAGTCAATCCGCGTTTGATCCGGACAATGACACCCCTTTTGAGTGGCAAGGCGACGGAATGCTTGTCCCCCGTTCGCCTGAACATCCATCAGGAGCACACTTCCTGTCCCACTGACTAGCCCTCAGACGACTTGCCACCCGAACGAGTGGAACCCGCCGCTGCTCCGGCCTTGATCCCGCCTCCGGTCGCGCTGCCCGACGACTTCCCGCCACCCGAAGGCGCCTCGAATGATTCCAACGCCTCAAGTACGTCCTGGACACGGGAGATCTCGGCCTGAATGTCCTCCCGGCGGCGGACCAGGACCTCCAGTTCCCGGCGGCCCTCGGCGACCAGGCGCTCGGCCTCCGCGCCCGCTTCGGCGCGCAGTCGTTCGCCCTCGCGGACCAGCTCGGACTTCTTCTGCTCGGCTTCCTTCAGGAGCTGTTCGGCCTTGCGGACGGCCGCGATGCGGACCTTGCTCGCCTCGCTGCTCGCCTCGGACACCAGATCCTTGGCCTTGCGGTCGGCCTGTTCGCTCTGCTCGGTGGCGGCCTTGACCAGCTTGTCCACGCGCTCGCCGGCCGTCTTCATCTGCTCGGCGGACTCGCGGCGGGCCCGGTCGTGGAGTTCCTCGACCTCGGACTCGACGCGGCCGCGCAGCTCCTCCGCCCGCTCCCTTATGGCGGCGGCGTCGGTGCGCGCGCCCACCAGCAGCTCGTCGGCGTCCGTACGGGCCTTCTCCACCAAGGAGTTGCCTTCTACGGTGGCCTCGGAGGTGATGCGGGCGGCCTCCTTGCGGGCGGCCGCGACCATGGAGTCGGCCTGCTCCTCCGCGGCCGTGGTGGCGGCCAGGGCCTGCTTGGCGGCCTCGGCGGTCAGCTTCTCGGCCTCCGCCGTGGCCTCCGAGATGAGCCGGTCCATCTGCTCGGCGGCTTCGGTGCGGCGCTGGTTGGCGGTCTCGCGGGCCTCGTCGAGGAGCCGGTCGGATTCCTCGCGGGCCTCGGTGCGCAGCCGCTCCGCCTCGCCGGCCGCCTCGGCCTTGACCCGCTCGGATTCCTCGCGGGTGCGGGTGGCGTGTTCCTGGGCGGAGGCCAGGGCTTCGGCGCCCTCGGCGCGCAGTCCCTCGGCCTCGGTGCGGGCCTCGCCGACGGTCCGCTCGTTGGCCTTGCGGGTCTCGTCGGTGAGCCGGTCGGCCTGTTCCACGGCCTCGGTGACGAGCCGGTCCGCTTCCGCGGCGGACTCGCCGCGGAGCCGTTCGGCCTCGGTGCGGGCCTCGTCCAGGATCTGCGCGGACTCGCGCTCGGCGGAGGCCAGGGTCTCGTTCGCGGCCAGGGTGACGCGCTCGGCCTCGGCGGTGGCCTCGCCGACGATCCGGCCGCCCTCCGCGCGGGCCTCGTCCAGGGTGCGGGCGGCCTCGGTGCGCAGCCGCTCGGCCTCCTCGGCGGCCTCGCCCACGGTCCGCTCGTTGGCGGCGCGGGTCTCGACGGTCATCCGCTCGGTCTCAGCGGTGGCCTCGCCGATCAGGCGGGCGCCCTCGGCGCGGGCCTCGTCCAGGGTGCCGGCGGCGTCCCGTTCGGCGTCCGCGAGGGTCTTCGCGGCGGCTGTGGTGAGGGCCTCGGCCTCCTCGGTGGCCTTGCCGACGGTCTCGGCGTTGGCGGTGCGGGTCTCCTCGGTGAGGCGCTCGGCCTCGGAGACGGCCTCGGTGACGAGCCGGTCGGCCTGCTCGGCGGCCTCGGTGCGCAGCCGGTTGGCTTCGGCGCGGGCCTCGTCGAGGGTGCCGGCGGCCTCCGCGCGGGTGGCCTCGGCGGCCTCCTCGGCGGCACTGGTGGTCTCGGTGGCCTTGTCGGCGGCCTCGGAGCGGATCCGGTTGGCGTCCTCGCGGGCGTCGGCCCTGGTGCGGGCGGCGTCGCGTTCGGCGGCGGCCAGGGCGTCGGTGGCCTCGGTGCGGACCCGCTGCGCGTACTCGGCGGTGTCGGTGCGCAGCTGCTCGGCCTCGGCGATGGCGTCGCCGACGGTGCGTTCGGCGAGGGCCTTCGCGGCGTCTGTCTCGGTCTTGGCGTCGGTGCGGACGCGCTGGGCGTCCTCGGCGGCGCGCTCGCGTTCGGCGTGGGCGTCGGAGCGGACCCGGTCGGCTTCTTCCTGGGCTTCGGAGCGGGTGCGTTCGGCGGCGTGCTCGGCGGCGCTGCGGAGTCCGGCGACCTCTTCCTCGGCCTGCTCGTGGAGTCCGGCCACGGACTCGCGGACCTCGCGGGCGGCGGTCTCGGCGGCGGCGACGAGCTCGCCGGCGCGCTGCTCGGCCTCCTCGCCGAGGCGGGCGGCCTCGGTCTGGGCCTCGTCGACGCGCTTGCGGGCGGCGGCGAGCAGCTCCTCGCTCTCCTCGCGGGCGCGGTCGCGTTCCCGGCCGGCCTCCTCGCGGGCCCCGGCCAGGGTCTCCTCGGCCTCGCGGCGGCGCCGGGCGGCCTCCTCCTGGGCGGCGGCCAGGGCCTCGGCGGCTTCCTCGGCGACGCGTTCGGCGGCGGCCTTGGCCTCGGCGCGCAGCCGGTCGGCGGTCTCCTTGGCCTCGGTGCGCAGGCGCTCGGCCTCGGTGGCGGCCTCGGCCTGGAGGCGGACGGCGGCGGTCTCGGCCTCGGCGCGGCTGCGGGCGGAGTCGTCGGCGGCCTCGTCGCGGAGGGTCTGCGCCTCGGTCTCGGCCTGGGCGCGCAGGGTGCGGATGCGTTCGGCGGCCTCGGCGCGGAGCCGCTCGGACTCCTCGCTGCTCTCGCGGCGGACGGCCTCGGCGGCCGCGCGGGCGTCGCGCAGGGTGTCCTCGGCGCCGGTGAGCCGGTTCCGCGCCTCTTCCTGGAGGCGTTCCAGCTCGGTGGCGGCCTCGGCCTGGCGGGCGGCGAGGGCCCGGTCGGTCTCCTCGCGCCGGACGCGGGCGGCCTCCTCGGCCTCCGCGACGACGGCTTCGGCGCGCTCCTCGGCCTCGGCGCGCAGGCGGTCCGCCTCGGCGCGGGTGCGCTCCAGGGTCTCCTCGGCCTGGCGGCGCAGGGACGTGGCCCGGTCGATGGCCTCGGAGCGGAGCCGCTCGCTCTCGGTGGCGGCGCCGGTGCGCAGCTCGTCGGCGTCGGTGCGGGACTTCGTCAGCAGCTCCTCGGCGGTGCGGGCCGCCTCCTCGATCTGCTGGACGGCCTCGCGGCGGGCCTCGCCGCGGATCCGTTCGCCCTCGGCGACGGCCTCGGCGCGCAGCTGCTCGGCCTCGCCGCGGAGCCTGCGGGCCTCTTCCTGGAGCTCGACGGTCCGGGCGCGGTACTCCTCGGTGTCGTCCTTGGCGGCGCCCTTGAGCTGCTCGGCGGTGTCGGCGGCCTGGGCGCGGAGCCGTTCGGCCTCCGCCTCAGCCTCGCCGCGGATCCGCTCGGCCTCTTCGGAGGCGGCGCGGGTGGTGGCGCGGGCGTCGTCGGAGGCCTTGGTGAGGACCTCCTCGGCGGTCCGGGCCGCCTTGGCGAGCTGGGCGGCGCTGTCCTCGGCGGCGGCGGTGCGGGCCTGCTCGGCGGCTTCGGTGCGGAGTCGTTCGACCTCGCCGCGGGCGTCGGCGAGCAGCTGCTCGGCCTCGGCCTTGAGGGTCTCGCTCTCCTTGGTGGCCTCGCCGACCAGCCGGGCCACCTGCTCCTTGGCGGTGCGGGTGCGCTGTTCGTTCACGGACTCGGCGGAGGAGAGCTGCTTGGCGGCGGCCTCCTTGGCGTCCGCGAGGAGCTTCTCGGCCTCCGCGCGGGCCTCGCGCAGGGTGCCGTCGGCCTCCTGGACGCGCTGCTCGGCCACCCGGCCGAGGTCCATGGTCTGGCGGCGGGATTCCTCGGCCTCGACGCCCGCGGTGCTGCGCAGCCGCTCGGCGTGCTCGGTGGCCTCCTGGGCCTGGGAGGAGGCGGCGGTCAGCAGCCGCTCGGCCTCCTTGCGGGCCCGGGCCAGGGTGGCCTCGGTCTCGGTCCGGGCGGCCTCGGTCTCGGCGGAGATCCGGCGGCGGGTCTCCTCGGCGACGCGGGCGGCTTCGGCGCGGGCGGCGCTCAGGGCCTGTTCGGCCTCGGCGCGGGATTCGTCGAGGAGGCGCCGGGCCTGGGACTCGGTGCGGGTGCGCAGCTGTTCGGCCCAGGCCACGTTCTCGTTGACGTGGGACTCGACGGTCTGGCGGCGCTCGTTGAGCTCCTGGTCCAGGCGCTGCCGGCGGCTGACGGCCTCGGCGTGCAGCTCGGCCTGGAGACGGGCCTGGTGTTCGGCGTGCTCCTGGAGGATCCGCTGGGTCTGGGCCCGGGCCTCGCGGAGCTCGCGCTCGGCGTCCACTCGCATCTGGTCGGCCTGGACCTGCGCGTTCCGGAGCAACTGCTCGGCCTGGTAGCCGAGGTCGGCGGAGTCGTAGGCAGGCCGGGACGCGAGGTTGCGGCGCGCCTCGTGCAGCTTGGCGCGCAGTACTTCGACCTGGTAGCCGAGGTCCTCGGCGTGCTGGACGGCCTTCCCGCGTTCCTTCTTCAGCCGCTCCATCTCGGCCTCGAAGCGCGAGAGATGGTCGGCCTCGGCCTGATGGCTCTCCTGGCGTTCGTAGCCCCGCACGGCGCGGTCCCATCCGTCCCCTGGTAGCAGGCTCGCTTGAACGAGCACCGTCCGCCCGCTGAACGGTGCCCCCGGGGAATGGTGTCAGATACTCGCAGCGGGTCAGGAGCCCCCGACCCCGCAAACGCCACACCGAACCCCGGCCGAGCCACCGCCACTCTACCGGCCGCGGAATCCCGGGGTCAGTGCTCGTCCGCGCGGGGTCAGTGGTCGGGGGCCGAGGTGACCAGTTCCGTCAGCACGCCGTGGCAGTCCTTGGGGTGCAGGAAGGTGATCCGCGAGCCCATGGAGCCGATGCGGGGCTCGTCGTAGAGGACCCGGACGTTCTTGCGGCGGATGGCCTCGGCGTCCCCGTCCACGTCGGCGGTGCCGAAGGCGATGTGGTGGACGCCCTCGCCGTTCTTGGCGAGCCACTTGCCGACCGCGGAGTCCTCGCGGGTGGGTTCCAGGAGCTGGATGTAGGAGGCCCCGCCGTCGTCGGTGCCGTTGATGCGGAGCATGGCCTCGCGCACGCCCTGTTCCTCGTTGACCTCGGTGTGGAACACCTCGAAGCCGTACGTGGCACGGTAGAACTCGACGGTCTTGTCGAGGTCGGAGCAGGCGATCCCGATGTGGTCGATTCTCGTCAGCATGCGTCCAGTGCACCGGTCGACAGGGTGGTTACGCAACGTGCGCGCCGTCACACCGGTTGCCGGGTGACCCGGTCGGTACCGCTCAGTACATTGACGTAAACCCTCGTTCACTCCTCATCCACAAGGGGCCGCGCCTCATGTCCGGAACGAACAGCACCACCTCAGTGATCGTCGCAGGGGCCCGCACGCCCATGGGCCGGCTGCTCGGCTCGCTGAAGTCCTTCTCCGGTGCCGACCTCGGCGGTTTCGCCATCAAGGCGGCCGTGGACCGCGCCGGGATCGCCCCCGACCAGGTCCAGTACGTGATCATGGGCCAGGTGCTCCAGGCGGGTGCCGGGCAGATCCCCGCCCGTCAGGCCGCCGTCAAGGCGGGCATCCCGATGAACGTGCCCGCCCTCACCATCAACAAGGTCTGCCTCTCCGGCCTGGACGCCATCGCCCTGGCCGACCAGCTGATCCGCGCCGGCGAGTTCGACATCGTGGTCGCGGGCGGCCAGGAGTCCATGACCAACGCCCCGCACCTGCTGCCGAAGTCCCGTGAGGGCTACAAGTACGGCGCCGTCGAGATGCTCGACGCGATGGCGTACGACGGCCTCACCGACGCCTTCGAGAACATCGCCATGGGCGAGTCCACGGAGAAGCACAACGCCCGCCTGGGCATCGAGCGTGCCCCGCAGGACGCCTTCGCCGCGGCCTCCCACCAGCGGGCCGCCGCCGCGCAGAAGAACGGGATCTTCGAGGCCGAGATCACCCCGGTGGAGATCCCGCAGCGCAAGGGCGACCCGGTGCTGTTCTCGGCGGACGAGGGCATCCGCCCCGACACCACCGCCGAGTCCCTGGGCAAGCTGCGCCCGGCCTTCGCCAAGGACGGCACGATCACGGCCGGCACCTCCTCGCAGATCTCCGACGGCGCGGCCGCGGTGGTCGTGATGAGCAAGGCCAAGGCCGAGGAGCTCGGGCTGGAGTGGCTGGCCGAGATCGGCGCCCACGGCAACGTGGCCGGTCCGGACAACTCGCTCCAGTCCCAGCCGTCGAACGCGATCGCGCACGCCCTGAAGAAGGAGGGCAAGGAGGTCGCCGACCTGGACCTGATCGAGATCAACGAGGCCTTCGCGGCGGTGGCCGTGCAGTCAATGAGGGACCTGGGCGTGACCCCGGAAAAGGTGAACGTCAACGGGGGTGCGATCGCCCTGGGCCACCCGATCGGCATGTCCGGCGCCCGCGTGGTGCTGCACCTGGCGCTGGAGCTGAAGCGCCGGGGCGGCGGGCTCGGCGCGGCCGCGCTGTGCGGCGGCGGCGGCCAGGGCGACGCGCTGATCGTGCGCGTGCCGCGGGCCTGAGCCC
>NZ_JBEOSD010000178.1:0-15562 GCF_040302735.1 Streptomyces sp. NPDC097619
GGGGCCCCGGCCACACCCCGGGGCCCCGGCACACATCCGACACGCCCCCGGCGCCGTCCGCGCCGGAGGCGCGCTCCGCGCCCCGCGCTCCGGGGTCAGTCCCGGAACCGCTCCCACAGCCGCGGGAACCGGCCCGCGAGCACCCCTTCGTCCTCGAAGTCCAGCGGGGACCCGGCCGGTTCCGCCGCCGCGGCCGGCAGGCCCAACTCCGGGGCCACCGCGCCGGTCAGCTGCTCGTACGCCTCGTCAGCGGCGTACCCCAGCTCCTCGCCGTCCCCGTCGATCTCCTCGTCGAACTCGCCGAGCAGCCCCGCCAGCGCGTCCGGATCGTGCACCGCGCCCTCGAAGACCTCCCGGCCCTGCCCGATCAGCCAGCACCGGAAGAAGTCGAAGGCGTCGTCGCTGGCCCCGTCGAGGAGCACCCAGGCGGCCCCCCACAGGTCCCAGGTGTAGGCCCGGTTGTACCGGGCCTCGAAATGGCGGGCGAAGTCCAGGACGGCTTCCGGGTCGAGCCGCACCAGCCGCTCGACGAGCAGGTCGGCATGGTCCTCGGGGTCGCCCTCGGCGGCCTCGCGGGTGCTGTCGACGATCTCCCAGAACTCCGTCTCGTCCATCACCGCTCCAGCATCACGGCTGCGTCCGGCGCCCGCCACCGCGAGAATCCGTCGCATGGGAATCCTCAGCGGAAAGACCGCCCTCGTCGCGGGCGCCACCCGGGGCGCGGGCCGGGCCATCGCCGTGCAACTGGGCGCCGCGGGCGCCACCGTGTACGTCACCGGACGCACCAGCCGGAACGGCCCCAGCGAAGTGGGCCGCACCACCGAGACCATCGAGCAGACGGCCGAACTGGTCACCGCGGCCGGGGGAGAGGGCATCGCCCTGGTGGCCGACCACCTCGACCCCGAGCAGGTCCGCGCCGTCGTGGCCCGCATCGACGCGGACCGCGGCCGCCTCGACCTCCTCGTCAACGACCTGTGGGGCGGGGAGCACCTGGTCGTCTTCGGGAAGAAGATGTGGGAGACCGACCTCGGGCGCGGACTGCGGATGCTGGAACTCGGTGTGAAGAGCCACATCCTCACCAGCTGGCACGCGCTGCCCCTGCTGGTCCGCCACCCGGGCGGACTCCTCGTCGAGATCACCGACGGCACGGCCGAGACCAACGAACGCTTCCGCGAGAACTTCTTCTACGACCTCGCGAAGAACGCGCCCATCCGGATGGCCCGCACCCTCGCCCACGACCTGGCGGACACCGGCTGCACGGCCCTGTCCCTCACCCCGGGTTGGCTGCGGTCCGAGCAGATGCTGGAGCACTTCGGGGTCACGGAGGAGAACTGGCGGGACGCCACCGCCAAGGTGCCCGGCTTCGGGGTCTCGGAGTCCCCCGTCTACCTGGCCCGCGCCGTCGTCGCGCTGGCCGCCGACCCCGACGTGGCCCGCTGGAACGGCGAATCCCTCTCCAGCGCGCAGGCGGCCCGCGCGTACGGCTTCACCGACGCCGACGGCAGCCGTCCGGACGCCTGGGCCTACATCCAGGAGGTGGAGTTCGGCGGCGCCGACCGCTCCCCGGAGGACTACCGCTGACCCCGTCGGCACCGACCCCCGCCGCCACCGCGATCCCGGGAACGCCGGAGCCCCCGCCGCCACGAGGGCGACGGGGGCTCCGGACGCGTCCGGACGGGTCGGTACCGGTCCGGGGGCGGGGCCCTTACAGGCCGTACCGCTCCCGGGCCTCCTTGACCGCGGAGGCCGGGACCTCGCCGCGGCGGGCGAGCTGGGCCAGCGAGGCCACCACGATGGACTGCGGGTCCACACCGAAGTGGCGGCGGGCGCCGTCACGGGTGTCGGAGAGGCCGAAGCCGTCCGTGCCCAGCGAGGTGTAGTCCTGCGGGACCCACTGGCTGATCTGGTCCGGGACCTGACGCATCCAGTCGGACACCGCGAGCACCGGGCCGGCGGCGCCGTCCAGGACACGGGTGACGTACGGGATCCGCTCCTCGCCGCGGAGCAGGGCCTCGTCGCATTCCAGCGCCTCGCGGCGCAGCTCGCCCCAGGAGGTGGCGGACCACACGTCGGCGGCCACGTTCCAGTCGGCGGCCAGGATCCGCTGGGCCTCCAGGATCCAGTGGATGGCCGTACCGGAGGCCATCAGCTGGATCTTCGGGGCGTCGGCGGCCGGGGCCTGCTCCAGGTCGGCGGAGGTGTTGAAGCGGTAGAGACCCTTGACGATGCCCTCTTCCACCCCGGCCGGCATGGCCGGCTGCGGCTTGGGCTCGTTGTAGACCGTCAGGTAGTAGAAGACGTCCTCGGGCTTCTCGCCGTACATCCGCTCCAGACCGTCCTTGACGATCACCGCGATCTCGTACGCGAAGGCCGGGTCGTAGTTGAGCGAGGCCGGGTTGGTGGCCGCGATCAGGTGCGAGTGGCCGTCGGCGTGCTGCAGGCCCTCACCGGTGAGGGTGGTGCGGCCCGCGGTGGCGCCCACGATGAAGCCCTTGCCGAGCTGGTCGGCGAGCTGCCACATCTGGTCGCCGGTCCGCTGCCAGCCGAACATCGAGTAGAAGATGTAGAACGGGATCATCGTCTCGCCGTGCGTCGCGTACGACGTGGCGGCGGCGATGAAGTCGGCCATGGCGCCGGCCTCGGTGATCCCCTCGTTGAGGATCTGGCCGTCCTTGGCCTCCTTGTAGTACATCAGCTGGTCGCGGTCGACCGGCTCGTACGTCTGGCCCAGCGGGGAGTAGATGCCCGCGGACGGGAACAGCGACTCCATGCCGAAGGTGCGGGCCTCGTCGGGGACGATCGGCACCCAGCGGCGGCCGGTCTCCTTGTCCCGCATCAGGTCCTTGACCAGCCGGACGAAGGCCATGGTGGTGGCCATCTCCTGCTTGCCGGAGCCCTTCAGCAGCGGGGCGTACGACTTGTCCGCGGGCTGCGGCAGGGCCACCTGGTGGACCTTGCGGGCCGGGGCCGGACCACCGAGGGCCGCGCGGCGCTCGTGCAGGTAGCGGACCTCGGCGGAGTCGGCGCCCGGGTGGCCGTAGGGCACCACGCCGTCGGCGAAGGCGCTGTCCGGGATCGGCAGGTCAAGGAGGTCGCGCATGTCCTTGAACTCGTCGATCGTCAGCTTCTTCATCTGGTGGTTCGCGTTCTTCGACTCGAAGCCGGAACCCAGGGTGTGGCCCTTGACGGTCTGCGCCAGGATGACCGTCGGCGCGCCCTTGTGGGCGAGGGCGGCCTTGTACGCGGCGTACACCTTGCGGGGCTCGTGGCCGCCGCGGGAGCGGTGGAAGCACTCGGCGATCTTCGCGTCGGAGAGCACGCCCGCCAGCTGCACCAGCTCGGGGTTCGCCCCGAAGAAGTGCTGCCGGATGTAGGCCACGTCGCGGGTGGCGTAGGTCTGGAACTGCGCGTCCGGGACCTCACGGATGCGGCGGACCAGCGCGCCCGTGGTGTCCAGCTGGAACAGCTCGTCCCAGGCGGAGCCCCACAGGGTCTTGACCACGTTCCAACCGGCGCCGCGGAACTGCGCCTCCAGCTCCTGGACCACGCGGAAGTTCGCGCGGACCGGGCCGTCGAGGCGCTGCAGGTTGCAGTTGATGACGAAGGTCAGGTTGTCGAGCCGCTCGCGGGAGGCCAGGGCCAGGGCGGCGGTCGACTCGGGCTCGTCCATCTCGCCGTCGCCCAGGAAGGCCCAGACGTGCGAGTTGGCGGTGTCCTTGATGTTCCGGTTCTGCAGGTAGCGGTTGAACCGCGCCTGGTAGATCGCGGAGAGCGGGCCCAGACCCATGGAGACGGTGGGGAACTCCCACAGCCAGGGCAGGCGACGCGGGTGCGGGTAGGAGGGCAGGCCGTTGCCGCCGGACTCCTGCCGGAAGTTGTCGAGCTGCTGCTCGGAGATCCGCCCGTCGAGGAAGGCACGGGCGTAGATGCCGGGGGAGGCGTGGCCCTGGATGTACAGCTGGTCGCCGGATCCGTCGGCCTCCTTCCCGCGGAAGAAGTGCTGGAAGCCGGTCTCGTACAGCCAGGCCGCCGAGGCGAAGGTGGCGATGTGGCCGCCGACGCCGTACTTCGAGCCGCGGGTCACCATGGCGGCCGCGTTCCAGCGGTTCCAGGCGGTGATGCGGGACTCCAGCGCCTCGTCACCGGGGAACTCCGGCTCGGCGGCGGTGGGGATGGTGTTGACGTAGTCCGTCTCCAGCAGCTTCGGCAGGGCGAGCCCGGCGGCCTCGGCGTGCTGGAGGGTGCGGCGCATCAGGTACTCGGCACGGCGGGTGCCGGCGGCCTGGGCGACGGCGTCGAGGGAGGCCGCCCATTCGGCGGTCTCCTCGGTGTCGCGGTCCGGGAGCTGGTCGAGCTCGCTCGGAAGCTTGCCTACGGGGTCGGACATCGGTGTGCGCCGCCTTCCGGACGAGGGGAGGGGGTGGAGAAAGGTTCCCTGACGGGCAGGACAGGGCGGTCGGACCGGGATGTGGTCCGCGAAAGACTCTAAATCCCTGATCGATGATCGATCAAAGGGAGAGGCCGAAAATCTGCTCAGAAGTTGAAAGTAGGCATTCCGTGCCGCTTAACGCTGCGGAAACAGGGCACGGAGTGCCACTTGATATCGGGACAACCCAGACATCTGACGGGTGGTCAGGCTTGCGGTGCACATCCGAGCACATGCCTTCTCACCAGCAGACCGATCTCGGGATCGTTCCTCCGGAAGGCTTCCACGAGCATCTCGTGCTCCTCCGCGAACGCCTTCTGCACGGTGCCCAGCCACCGGATCGACAGGGCCGTGAACACCTCGATCCCCAGCGACTCCCAGGTGTGCAGCAGCACGCTGTTCCCCGCCGCGCTCACCATGGCCCGGTGGAAGGCCACCGTGTGCCGCACCTGGGCCGTGCTGTCCTCGGTGCGGTCGGCCTCCCGCAGGGCCACCACGTGGGGCTCCAGCAGGGCGTCCAGCAGCCCCGCGTCCGTGGCCAGCCGGGGGGCGGCCAGCTCCGCGGCGATCTGCTCCAGGCCCGCGCGCACCGGGTAGATCTCGTCGAGGTCCGAGGCGGTGAGATTGCGCACCCGCACCCCCTTGTTGGGGGCCGACTCGATCAGCCGGAGCGTCTCCAGCTCCCGCAGGGCCTCCCGGACGGGGGTCTGGCTGACCTCCAGCTCCACCGCGATCCGGCGCTCCACGATCCGCTCCCCGGGCTTCCAGCGGCCGCTGACGATCCCCTCCACGATGTGCTCGCGGATCTGCTCGCGCAGCGAGTGCACCACGGGTGGGGTGATCATCGGGGATTCATCTCCAGGGGTCGCGCGGGACGGGACGGTGGGCCTGAGCGTAGAGAATACGGCGGCGCCCCCGCCCGGAAACTGCTCCGGGCGGGGGCGTCGAGGTGAGGCTCGTTACAACAGGGCCGGTCAGAGGCCCAGTTCGACCTCGAACTCGCCGGCTTCCAGGATCGCCTTGACGGCGGTCAGGTAGCGGGCCGCGTCCGCGCCGTCGACCAGGCGGTGGTCGTACGACAGCGTCAGGTACGTCATGTCGCGGACGCCGATCACGGTGCCCTCGGCGGTCTCGATGACGGCCGGACGCTTGACGGTGGCGCCGATGCCCAGGATGGCGACCTGGTTCGGCGGGACGATGACCGTGTCGAACAGCGCACCGCGCGAGCCGGTGTTGCTGATCGTGAAGGTCGCGCCGGACAGCTCGTCCGGAGTGATCTTGTTGCCGCGGACCTTGCCGGCCAGCTCGGCCGTGGCCTTGGAGATGCCGGCGAGGTTCAGGTCGCCCGCACCCTTGATGACCGGCGTCATCAGACCCTTCTCGGAGTCCACGGCGATGCCGATGTTCTCCGAGTCGAAGTACGTGATGGTGCCCTCGTCCTCGTTGATCCGGGCGTTGATGACCGGGTGGGCCTTCAGCGCCTGGGCCGCCGCCTTCACGAAGAACGGCATCGGGGAGAGCTTGACGCCCTCGCGGGCGGCGAAGGAGTCCTTCGCCTGCGCGCGCAGCTTCATCAGCTTGGTGATGTCGACCTCGACCACCGAGGACAGCTGCGCCTGCGAGTGCAGGGCCTTCATCATGTTGTCGCCGATGACCTTGCGCATGCGGGTCATCTTGACCGTCTGACCGCGCAGCGGGGACGCCTCCAGGGCCGGGGCCTTGGCGGCGGCCGGAGCCGCGGCGGCCGGAGCCGGAGCGGCGGCGGCCTTGGCGGCAGCGGCGGCGGCGATGACGTCGTCCTTGCGGATCCGGCCACCGACACCCGTGCCCTGGACCTGCCCGAGGTCCACACCGGACTCCGAGGCCAGCTTGCGGACCAGCGGGGTCACGTACGCGCCCTCGCCGCCGGAGACGGCGGGAGCGGCCGGGGCGGCCGGAGCGGCGGCCGGAGCGGCCGGGGCGGCCGGGGCGGCCGGAGCGGCGACCGGGGCCGGGGCGGCGGCAGCGGGGGCCGGAGCGGCCGGAGCCGGGGCAGCCGGAGCGGCGGCCGGGGCCGGGGCGGGGGCGGCGGCCGGGGCGGGGGCGGCGGCCGGAGCGGCACCGGCCTCGCCGATCACGGCGAGACGGGCGCCGACCTCGGCGGTCTCGTCCTCGCCCACCAGGATCTCCAGCAGCGTGCCCGCCGTCGGAGAGGGGATCTCGGTGTCGACCTTGTCGGTCGACACCTCCAGCAGCGGCTCGTCGGCCTCGACGGTCTCGCCGACCGACTTCAGCCAGCGGGTGACGGTGCCCTCGGTGACGGACTCGCCCAGCGCGGGCAGCACGACGTCCGTGCCGGAGGCGGCCGGAGCGGCGGCCGCGGGAGCGGCCGGGGCCTCGGCGGCCGGAGCCGGAGCGGCGGGGGCCTCGGCCGCGGGGGCCGGGGCGGCCGGAGCCGCGGGGGCCTCGGCGGCGGGGGCGGCCTCGGCGGCGGGGGCGGCCTCGGCCGCCGGGGCGCCCGAGCCGTCATCGATGATCGCCAGCTCGGCGCCCACCTCGACGGTCTCGTCCTCGGCCACCTTGATGGAGGCGAGGATGCCGGAGGCGGGGGAGGGGATCTCGGTGTCGACCTTGTCGGTCGAGACCTCGAGCAGCGGCTCGTCGGCCTCGACGCGCTCGCCCTCGGCCTTCAGCCAGCGGGTGACAGTTCCCTCGGTGACGCTCTCGCCGAGCGCCGGAAGGGTTACGGAAACCGACATGGTTTCTGTTGCTCCTTACGAAAGTGCGGAAGTGGTCGTCGCGCCCGTGACGAACTAGTCGTGGGAGTGAAGCGGCTTGCCGGCCAGGGCCAGGTGGGCCTCGCCGAGCGCCTCGTTCTGGGTCGGGTGCGCGTGGATGAGCTGCGCGACCTCGGCCGGCAGGGCTTCCCAGTTGTAGATCAGCTGGGCCTCGCCGACCTGCTCGCCCATCCGGTCACCGACCATGTGGACGCCGACCACGGCACCGTCCTTGACCTGGACGAGCTTGATCTCGCCCGCGGTCTTCAGGATCTTGCTCTTGCCGTTGCCCGCCAGGTTGTACTTCAGGGCCACGACCTTGTCCGCGCCGTAGATCTCCTTGGCCTTGGCCTCGGTGATGCCGACGGAAGCGACCTCGGGGTGGCAGTACGTGACGCGCGGCACACCGTCGTAGTCGATCGGGACGGTCTTCAGACCGGCCAGACGCTCCGCGACCAGGATGCCCTCCGCGAAGCCGACGTGCGCGAGCTGCAGGGTCGGGACGAGGTCACCGACGGCCGAGATGGTCGGCACGTTGGTCTGCATGTACTCGTCGACCAGGACGTAGCCGCGGTCCATCGCGACGCCCTGCTCCTCGTAGCCCAGGCCCTGCGAGACCGGGCCGCGGCCGATGGCGACCAGCAGCACCTCGGCCTCGAAGGTCTTGCCGTCGGCCAGGGTGACCCGCACGCCGTTCTCGGTGTACTCGGCCTTCTCGAAGAAGGTGCCGAGGTTGAACTTGATGCCCCGCTTGCGGAAGGCCCGCTCCAGCAGCTTGGAGCTGTTCTCGTCCTCGACCGGGACGAGGTGCTTGAGGCCCTCGACGACGGTGACGTCGGTGCCGAAGGACTTCCACGCCGAGGCGAACTCGACGCCGATGACGCCGCCGCCCAGGATGATCGCGGACTCGGGCACGCGGTCCAGGACCAGCGCGTGGTCCGAGGAGATGATGCGGTTGCCGTCGATGTCCAGACCCGGCAGCGACTTCGGCACGGAGCCGGTCGCCAGCAGGACGTGGCGGCCCTGGACGCGCTGACCGTTCACGTCGACGGAGGTCGGGGAGGAGAGACGGCCCTCACCCTCGATGTACGTCACCTTGCGGGAGGCGACGAGACCCTGGAGGCCCTTGTACAGGCCGGCGATCACGTCGTCCTTGTACTTGTGGACCCCCGCGATGTCGATGCCCTCGAAGGTGGCCTTGACACCGAACTGGGCCGACTCGCGGGCCTGGTCCGCGACCTCACCGGCGTGCAGCAGCGCCTTCGTGGGGATGCAGCCGTTGTGCAGGCAGGTGCCGCCGAGCTTGTTCTTCTCGATCAGGGCAACGTCCAGACCCAGCTGGGAGGCGCGCAGCGCCGCGGCGTAACCGCCACTGCCACCGCCGAGGATCACTAGGTCGAAAACGGTGCTGGCGTCGTTCGCCACGTCACGTCCTCCATGCATGTGCGCCGGGCGCCGGTCCTCTGTGACCGGGCGGCGGCTGGTGTTCGGCCGCTTTTCTTCGGCCCTGTGGTGGGGGCCCTGTCCTGCCGAGAACCCATCTTCGCACTTGTCGAGGGAACGCGGGACGCCGGGCCCGGGTCCGGACGGCCCGGGAAGACCGTCCAGTGGGGTTACCCGGCCGTAGCGCGCTGCGGATTCCGCGGCGGATCCCACGGGGGGATCCGCCCCGGGAACCGCCCGCGCGGACCGGGATCCTTCACCCGGAGCGGACCCCTCCGCTCCGGGCCGGCACGGCCGGACGGCCCCGCCCGCCGCAGCGGTACGGGGCCGTCCGGCCTCACGGTGCCGGGGAGGGGTCAGCCCAGGTCGCCGGTGGCGGTGCGCTCGGCCAGCCGGACCAGGGTGCGGACCGCGGAGCCCGTGCCGCCCTTGGGGGTGTAGCCGTACGGGGCACCCTCGTGGAAGGCGGGGCCCGCGATGTCCAGGTGCGCCCAGGTGATGCCCTCGGTCACGAACTCCTGGAGGAAGACGCCGGCCACCAGGCCGCCGCCCATGCGCTCGCCCATGTTCGCCAGGTCGGCGGTGGGGGAGTCCAGGCCCTTGCGGAGGTCGGCGGGGAGCGGCATCGGCCAGGAGGCCTCGCCGACCTCCTCGGCGATCTCGTGGATCGAGGTGCGGAAGGCGTCGTCGTTGGCCATCACGCCGAAGGTGCGGTTGCCGAGCGCCATGACCATGGCACCGGTGAGGGTGGCCACGTCGACGATCGCGTCGGGCTCCTCCTCGGAGGCGCGGGTCAGGGCGTCGCCCAGGACCAGCCGGCCCTCGGCGTCGGTGTTGAGGACCTCGACGGTCTTGCCGTTGTACATGCGCAGCACGTCACCGGGGCGGGTGGCGTTGCCGGAGGGCATGTTCTCCGCGAGGGCGAGCCAGCCGGTGACGTTGACGGGCAGGCCCATGCGGGCCACGGCGACCACGGAGGCGAAGACGGCGGCGGCGCCGGCCATGTCGCACTTCATGGTCTCGTTGTGGCCGGCAGGCTTCAGGGAGATGCCGCCCGAGTCGTAGGTGATGCCCTTGCCGACGAAGGCGAGGTGCTTCTCCGCCTTCGGGTGGGTGTAGGCGATCTTGACCAGGCGGGGCGGGTTCACGGAACCGGCGCCGACGCCCAGGATGCCGCCGTAGCCGCCCTTGACCAGGGCCTTCTCGTCCAGGACCTGGACCTTGACGCCGATCTCCTTGGCGGTGGCGGAGGCCACGGCCGCGAAGGCCTCGGGGGTGAGGTCGTTCGGCGGGGTGTTCACCAGGTCGCGGGCGATGTTGACCTCGCGGGCGACGACCTTGGCGCGCTCCGCGGCGGCCTTGTGGGCCTTGTCACGCGGCTTCGCACCGAGCAGGGCCACCTCGGCGAGCGGCTGCTTCGCGGCGCCCTTGTCCTTGGCGCCCTTCGCGCCGCCCTGGTAGGCGGTGAAGGCGTAGGCGCCCAGCAGGGCGCCCTCGGCCACCGCGGTCACGGCGGAGGCGTCCTCCAGCGGGAGGGCGAAGCCGGCCTTCTTCGAGCCCGTCAGGGCGCGGGCGGCGGTGCCCGCGGCACGGCGCAGGACGTCCTCGTCCCAGGACCCGTCCTCCTCCGGGGCGGAGCCCAGGCCGACCGCCAGCACGACCGGCACCTTCAGACCGGCGGGCGCGGGGACCTTGGTCAGCTCGCCGTCGCCGCCCGTGGCGCCCAGCGCCTCCAGGACGGCGGCGAGCCGGCCGTCGAACGCCTCGTCGACGGCCTCCGCGCCCGGGGCGAGGACGACGCCCTTGGCGCCCTTCGCGGCACCGACGACGAGGGCGTCGGCGCGCAGCGACGCCGGGCCGGCAGTGCTGAGAGTCAGAGCAGTCACGGTGGTGAAGTCTCGCTTCCATTGAAATGTGTCGAGGCCGTGTGGGTGGCGGCCGTACCAGGCGATCGTATTCGGGCCAAGAGGCTGCCGGAAATGAGCGTACGCGCCCACCCTCACCCGCACGCCACTCGAAGGTTGGCCAAGCTGTTCGACCCGCGGGCCCCTCGGTTCACCCGTCTGTGGCCTCTGCTCCAGGTTTGCCGCGTACTCAGAAGTCCTTCCGCGACACTCGAGCCACTCTCGCAAGGGGACTTGGGGTTCCTTTGCACGATTTCCACAGAGCCTCACCCGAACGGCCGCCCCACCGGCCCGCGCCGGGCGGGCTGCTGCGGGGGGAAAGGCCACGATGGTCCACAGGAACAGGACGAACCGGGCAGCCGCCATGTGCGTGGCGGCGGCGCTGGTGTCCCTGGCGGTGCCCGCCGCCACGGCCGGCGCGGCGGCGGCGCCGGCACCGCGCGTCGACCTCAAGGTGCTGGTCGTCGACGACGGCGGGGCCGCCGTCGACGCCATCACCGACGAGCTCCGCGGCACGGGGGTGCCGTACACCCGGATCGACCTCGGACAGCAGGGACGGCCGGTCATCGACGCCGCCTTCCTGAGCGACACGGTCGACGGGCGCCCGCGCGCCAAGTACCAGGGGGTGGTGCTGCCCAACGAGGACCCGTTCGGCGCCGGCTCCCCCGAGATGGCCGCGCTGGCCGCCTACGAGACCTCCTTCGGGATCCGCCAGGTGGACGCCTACACCTGGGCGCACCCCGGCGTCGGCCTCGACTACACCGACCAGGGCGGGTACGCGGGCACCCTGGACGGCACCGAGGCGGCGGTCACCGCCGCCGGGAAGTCCGGCCCCTTCGGCTACCTGGCCGGAAAGGTCGTCTTCGAGGACAACTCGCCGCTGGTCCCGGAGAGCTACGGCTTCATGGGCCGCCCGCGCGCCGGCTACACCAGCTACGTCGACGCCCCCGTCGGCTCCGGCCGGGCCTCCCTGGTGGGCGCGTACACCCACGACGGGCGCACCGAGCTCGTCGTCACCTTCGGCTACAACCGCTACCAGCGGCAGTACCGCCTGCTCGCCCGCGGCATCGTCGAATGGCTCACCCAGGGCGTCCACCTCGGACAGAGCCGCAACTGGTTCGCCGTGCACGTGGACGACGTGTTCGCCCCCGACGCCCGCTGGGACACCGAGCTGAACTGCACCCCGGGGGACAACGACTGCCCCGGTGGCGAGGAGCCCGGCGCCGGCATCCGGATGACCGCCGACGACGCCCGGTACGCCGCCCAGTGGCAGCGCACCAAGGGCTTCACCATGGACATGGTCTTCAACGCCGGCGCGGGGGAGGAGTGGAAGGCCGAGAACGGCGGCACCGACGCCCTGACCGCCCAGCTGCTCGCCGACCGGTCCGCCTACCGCTGGATCAACCACACCTACACGCACCCCTTCCTCGGCTGCGTGCAGGACACCTCCACCGTCCCGTGGACCTGTGCCGAGGACGCCCAGGGGGCCACCCGCTGGACCCCGCGCGCCGAGATCTCCGCGCAGATCCGGGACAACCACAACTGGGCCGTGTCCAAGGGCGTGTCCGTGGACCGCACCGAGCTGGTCACCGGCGAGCACTCCGGGTTGAAGACCCTGCCCCAGCAGCCCCAGGACAACCCGAACCTCGCCGGGGCCCTCGCCGACAACGGGGTCCGCTGGATCGCGAGCGACAACTCCCGCGAACCGCAGCAGCGGACCGTGGGCAGCGCCCTCACCGTGCCCCGGCACCCGATGAACGTCTACTACAACACCGGCACCCGGGCCGAGATGGCCGACGAGTACAACTGGGTCTACACGAGCACCGAGGACGGCGGCAGCGGCATCTGCGAGTCCAACCCCGCCTCCACCTGCCTGCCCGAGCCCCTGGACACCGGCACCGGCTACCTCGACCACATCGTCCCGCAGGAGATCGGCACCGCCCTGCGGCACGTCCTCGGCAACGACCCGAGGCCGCACTACGTCCACCAGTCCAACCTGGCCGAGGACCGCATCCTGTACCCGGTCCTCGACGGGGTCCTCGACGGCTACCGCGGGATGTTCGCCGCGAACACCCCGCTGGTGAACCAGCGCCAGAAGGACCTCGGCGTCGAACTCGAACGCCGCGCCGTCTGGGACAAGGCCCTCGCCGAGGGCAAGGTGACGGCCTACCGGATCGGCACCGCCGTCACCGTGAAGGCCCCCTCGGGCACCAACGCCCCGATCACCGCACCCGAGGGCACCCAGAAGCAGCTCCTGCTCGGCACCACCGCCTTCGGCGCCTCCTACGCGGGCACCCGCTCCGCCTGGACCGTGCCCGAGGTGCTCCAGTCCGCGGTCACGCTCAAGCTGCCCAGCTGAACCCGGCGGCCGGGCCCCCGCCGGGGTCCGGCCGTCCGCCGCACCGCGCAGCCGGCGCACCCGCACCCGGGGCGCCGGCCCCACTCTGCCGTCCTGGGGGGACACGAAGCATGAGCCAGGGGCGTCACGTCACCATGCTCACCGAAGGAACCTATCCGCACGTCCACGGGGGCGTCAGCACCTGGTGCGACCAACTGGTGCGCGGCATGCCGGAGGTCGACTTCAACGTCGTCGCCCTCACCGGCACCGGCCGCGAACCCGTCACCTGGGAGCTCCCCCGCAACGTCTACCGCCACACGGCCGTCCCGCTCTGGGGGCCGCCGCCCGCCGCCGGGAGCTGGCTCCCGCTCCCCGGCCGCGCCCGCTCCGCACCCCGCGGCCGGGCCCTGCGCCGCTTCACCGAGACCTACGAACGGCTGCTGTACTCCCTGCTCGACCCGGCCGCCGGCGAGCACTTCGCCCCGGCCCTGTACGAACTCGCCCGGCTCGCCCGGGAGGGCCGGCTCACCGCGGCCCTGCGCTCCGAACCCGTCCTGCGGCTCCTGATGAACGTGTGGACCCGTCCGGGCCTGGGCACCGCCGGGGCCCGCCCCACCGTCCACGACGCCCTCACCGCCACCGACCTGCTGGAACACGCCCTGCGCCCGCTCGCCGTCCGGATCCCCCGGGACTGCGTGGCGCACGCCGTCAGCAGCGGCCTCGCCACCCTGCCCGCGCTCGCCGCCAAGGAACTCGACGGGGTGCCCTTCCTCCTCACCGAGCACGGCATCTACCTGCGCGAGCGCTACCTCGGCTACCGCAGCGCCGCCCAGCGCTGGCCCGTCAAGGCCCTCATGCTCGGCTTCTACCGGCAGCTCAACTCCGAGGGCTACCGGCAGGCCGACCTCATCACCCCCTGCAACCAGTACAACCGGCGCTGGGAGGAACGCGGCGGCGCCCCCGCCGAACGGATCCGCACCGTCTACAACGGCGTGGACCCGCACCGCTTCCCCGAGGCCGGACCCGAACCGGCGGTCCCCACCCTCAGCTGGTGCGGCCGGATCGACCCCATCAAGGACCTGGAGACCCTGGTCCGCGCCTACGCCCTGATGCGGGCCGAACTCCCCGCCCTGCGGATGCGGCTGTTCGGCCCGGTCCCCGCGGGCTGCGAGGAGTACCGCACCGGGCTGGAGAAGCTCGCCGCGGAACTCGGCGTCATCGACGGGATCACCTTCGAGGGCCGGATCTCCGACGTGGCCCGGGCGTACGCCGCCGGCAGCGTCGTGATGCTCTCCAGCATCAGCGAGGGCTTCCCCTTCAGCATCATCGAGGCCATGTCCTGCGGCCGGACCACCGTCTCCACCGACGTCGGCGGGGTCCGCGAGGCCGTCGGCGACACCGGACTGGTGGTGCCCCCGCGCGAACCGGAGACCATGGCCCGCGCCACCCTGGCCCTGCTCCGCGACGACGCCCGCCGCGCCGAACTCGGCCGGCTCTCCCGGCAGCGCGTGGTGGACCGTTTCACCTTGCACCGCTCCGTGGACGGCTTCCGCCACATCTACCGCGAACTGGCCGCCGGCCCCACCCCGCCGGCCGCACCCCGCCCCGAGGAGACCTGGACCATGGCCGACCCCTGGTACCGGGAGCTCGCCGCCCCGCGCCGGGCCCCCGCCGCCCCCCTCACCGGCGCCGGCGCCGGTGCCGGCGCGGCCGACCGGCCGACCTCCGGAGGGGCCCGGTGAGCGGTGGCCTCTGGCTGACCCCCGGTCACCACGCCGGACAGGACACCCTGCCGGTGCTGCCCCGGCCCCGCCGCGGCGGCTCCGCCCCGGCCGCCGACCCCCTGGAGGAGCTGGCCGGACGGCTGGGCGGGGTGGCGGCCGCCGCGGTCCACCCCGACGAGATCGCCGCCGTCCTGGAGTCCGACGGCATGACCGACGAGCACATCCGCCTCACCTACGGCCGGGCCGACTCCTTCGCCCTCGCCGAGGAGCTGTACGCGCGGGTGCCCCGGGCCTTCCCCGAACCGGAACGCACCGAGGACCCCTGGCGGGTCTCCCTGACCGCCTGTCTGCTCCGCGGCATCGTGTTCGTCCTGCCCGGCCTCGCCTACGTGCTCGGCGCCCCGCTGCTCGAAGGACCCCCGGACGCCCTGGGCCTGCCCTCGGGCACCCTGACCCTGCTCGCCGGTGCCCTGATCGGATGGGTCTGGGACCAGACCCTCTCCCACCGGGCCTACGCCTGGCTGGGGATGGGCGACCGGGAGTCCGCCGGGCGCACCCTGCTCGCCGGCGCCCCGGCCGGCGCCCTGCTGGGCGCGGCCGCCGCCCTCGCGGTACCCGGACCGCTCCTGCCGGCCCTGTTCGCCGCGGGCCAGGCGTGTTACGTGGGTGCCGCGACGGTCCTGCTCGTCCTCGGCCGGGAGCGGCTGCTGCTGGCCGCCCTCGCCCCGATGGCGCTGGGCGCGGTCACGGCCCTCGCCGTGGGCCTGCCCGTGCCGGTCCGCACCGGACTGCTGGTGCTGTCGCTGCTGGCGGCCTGCGGGCTCGCGGCCCGGGAGCTGCCGGTCGCCGCCGGGCTCCGCCGGGCCCGGGCCCGGCTGCGGGAGGGGAGGTGGGGGTTTCCCGTGGGGGCTGCCGTGAAACTCCGCTGATTGGCGTGGCATGACTACTGCGATGTGTGTAGAGGGTCGTAC
>NZ_JBEOSD010000179.1:0-15393 GCF_040302735.1 Streptomyces sp. NPDC097619
AAGAGGAGCCGAGACGAAGCGCGGAACGCGCGCAGTGCCGCGAGGTGCGGTGCCAGGCGGCGCGGGCCAGGCAAGATCCGGAAGACACGGCCTAGGCCTCGGCTTGGCGTGAGGTACCCCGGCTCCGAAGGCGAGGCACCGGGTGGAAGCGGCGACGAAGCGGCACGCATGCCAGGCATTCAAGGCGCGTGAGTCGACGACACGAACGGACGGCCTCGTACCCGCGCGGGCGGGCGCGGGTTAGACCGGCCAGGCGATCTGTCGGGGCGTCCCGCCGTGCACCACAGGGCCCGGGCCGCGATCCGGAATGGTGGTCCGAGGTTCCCGGACATCCCGGCCCCTCCCGGGGGCCACTGCACTCGGAGGACGACATGGACGCGATCGTGTTGCTGCGCGAGGACCACAAGACGGTGGAGAAGCTGTTCAAGCGGTTCGAGAAGACCGAGGACGGCCAGACCGCGGAACGACGGAAGATCGCGGACGAGGTGATCGAGGAACTCACCGTCCACGCCTGGATCGAAGAACAGCTCTTCTACCCCGCGGCCCGCGAGGCCGCGCCCGAGACCACCGACCACATCCTGGAGAGCATCGAGGAACACCACGTCGTGGTGTGGATGCTCTCCGAGCTCAAGGACATGGACCCGGCCGACGAACGCTTCAAGGCCAAGATGAGCGTCCTCATGGAGAACGTCCGCCACCACGTCGAGGAAGAAGAGCAGGAGTGGTTCCCCGACGTCCGCAAGGCCATGGGCCGCAGCCGCCTCACCGAACTCGGCGAACGGATGGAAACCGAGAAGGGCAAGGCCCCGCGGGACCCGCTCGCCCTGCCGAGCGCCACGGACAAGTGATCGACTCCGCACTCGGCTGCCGAGACCGCAGCTCTCGGCGGGTACACCCCCGGCGGATCCGTTCATCCGCCCTGACCCTGGCAGCGGTCGCGGTGCTGTGCGGCTGCGGGGCGCCCGCGTCGCGGGTGGACGGTGCCCGCGACGTCGCCGTGGCCTTCGGTCACGCCCTCAAGAGCACCGACTGGACGCGGGCGTGCGCGCTCCTGGCACCCGAAACCCGAAAGCAGCTGGAGGACGACGCCTTCCGACCGTGCGGTGCCGCCCTGGGAGGCGAGGGACTCCCCGGGACCGGCCGCATCCGGTCGGCGCAGGTCCACGGTCGGCAGGCTCTGGTGCGTGCGACGGGCGACGCCCTGTTCCTGTCCCGGTTCGACGACGGCTGGAAGGTCGTGGCAGCCGGCTGCGAGCCCGGGGCAGCCGCCGATCTGCCCTACCGATGCACGCTGGAAGGCGGCTGAGATGCGCGCGCTGTTCCTCACCTGCCTGTGCGTCATCCTGGGGGGACTGGCGTACTTCACAGCGATCGGAGTGCTACACCGGTGAACGGCGGACGGCAGGCAGCCGGACGGGCCCGGTTCCTCCGGGACAACAGCCTGACCCTGGGCTTCGGCGGAGCGTTCCTGTGCGTGCTGGTCGGGCAGGCGCTGGCCGGGCACGCGGGGTTCAACGAGGGCCTGGCCGTGGACGGGCTGCAGCCGCTGACGTTGGGCGAGTACCTGATGTCCTCGGACTTCGCCGTGGACGTGACGGAGAACTGGCAGTCGGAATTCCTGCAGTTCTTCCTCTACATCTTCGGGACCGTCTGGCTGCTCCAGCGCGGCTCCCCCGAGTCGAAGCAGCTGCACAAGGCCGGACCGGAGAGCGACCGCGAGCAGCGGGTCGGTGACCACGCCCGCCCCGACTCGCCTCGCTGGGCCGGTACGAAGGACTGGCGGCAGACCCTGTACTCACGCTCCCTGGGCACGGTGATGGCACTGCTGTTCCTGCTGTCCTGGCTCGCCCAGTCCATCGCCGGCACCGCCGCCCACAACGAACAGCGACTCCGCGAACTCCTGCCACCGATCTCCTGGGCCCACTACCTGGGATCCGCGGACTTCTGGAACCGGTCCCTGCAGAACTGGCAGTCCGAACTCCTCGCGGTGGCCGCCATGGCCATCCTCTCCGTCTACCTCCGCCAACGCGGCTCCCCGGAGTCCAAGCCCGTGGGTGCCGCGCACGCCTCCACCGGTGTCGAGGGCTGACCGTCCGTCGAGGATCCGTGGCATGTCGAGGTGCTGCGCGATCCGGTCGTCCTCCACTACGTGCGATCGCACCGGTATCGCAGCGTGCACGTCGAAGCGTTCCCACAAGGTGCGCGACCAGGCGGCGAAGTGGGGTGTGGAGGTGCTGACGGCCGACAGCGGAGAGTTCCTGATCGGGGACACGCCGGCCGTCACCCCGTTCTCCGGCAGCAGGCCCTGACCGATCAACATGACGTTCGGGGATGCACAGACAGGCGTCCTGCCCATCGGCCCGAAGCGCCTGCCGGCACTGGGCCCGAACAACCTCGCGGGGACGATCCCACCGGCTGCGGTCGACGACCTCGACACCGTCCGGATACGCGCAGCCGCCCGCTACGTCCGCATGGCGCCCCGACAGCGGACGGGACGCTGGGAGACGATCAGTCGAGCCGTCAGGGACGCCCAGCGCCCCTAGCCGCCCCCGTCGTCGATGGAATCCGGACCGGACGCGGGCCCGCAGTCGGCTCTGGAAGCCCCGCTATTGCCGCGAGTGTTGCCTGAGAGAGGTCCGTGGGCAGTTCGCCGGTTGGGAAACGGCGCTGATCGAGACCGCCCGCGGTCAGGGAGCGAGTTGGGCCGACCTCGCGGGCCCACTGATTCGCCGTCCGCCGCTCGCCGCCCACCGATGAACCGTCTTCGTACGGGCGGAAGGCGCCCGAAGGTTTCTCCCGCTACGGCTCTGGCGTCGAACGCGACGACCCCTGGGGGTCATGAAGCCGCGACTCCGGCTTTCGGTCCGCGTGGCCGCCTGAGCGAGCAGCACCTGTATCTGGGCGCGCACCGCCCGCACGACGAGAGGAACGCCGGTGCGGTTGAATGCGCCGTGGTAGGTGCGCGGGTGCCGACCAACCGAGCGGGAGCGCCGGGTGTGCGCGGCTCTGTGGCCACACCTCCCGACCGCACCTCTCTAACCGGTCGGCGGCCTGCGGTGACGGAGGCGCAGGCCCGCCCGCCGGCACAGGAGCAGCCCGACACAGAGCAGCACACCTGCTGTCGCGGTCCCGAGCGCCAGGAGCAGCGGGGGCCATTGGCTGGGCAGCGCCACCATCAGAAGGAGCGCCCACAGCCCCGCACACCAGCGGGTCACCACCACCAGGCCCGGCGGGTGCGGCCCCAGACGCATGGTGCGCAGTCGGCGTTCCAGACGCCGGTCGCATCCCAGGTGCTCCTCGATGATCAGCAGCCGCAGCTGTTCTCCGGCGGTCAGGCGTCGGCCGTGCATGACACACCTCCCGTCCGGACTCCGACAGGCCCACTGCTGTCGTGCGCGAAGCGGCATTCGGGCTTCCAGCGCCTACCCCGCGGCGAGGACGTCAACCCGCAGCCATCGCTCTCGCCCCCGGTGATCACCGCGCTCAGCCAGGCGAGGACTCGGACGGGGCGCAGGAGGAGCGGGGCGCACAGGGGTGCTCCCCGGCCCCGCCCTCCGCCGGACCTTGGGAAAGAGACCTCGTGACCCCGACACGAACGCCCCACCCCGACCCGACGGGCTCAGCCAGGCGGGGGCCGGACGGGGCAAGCCATGGCCTCGGCGATGCCGCCGCGGTTCTCGGCCCGACACGGGCAGCAGTCCTCCGGGGCGGGTTCACGCCGTCGGTGCCCGGTGCCTGCGGGGGCCGGGGGCGTCAGCTGTCGGTGAGTTCCCTGAGACGGGCGGCGTAGGCGAGGGCGATCCGCACGGTCTCGCCCGCGTCGGCTTCCTCCAGCCGGTCCAGATCGTCCAGCGCTTGGTTCCGGCCCTCCCGCCACCGGTCCACCTGATCACGGCCCGCGCCGGGCTCCCGGGCGTCCCGCAGGCGAGCGTTGTACCAGTCGATCACCTGCCGGACGCCCTCTGCGGCCTGCTCGGCGTCACCGGATGCCGTGTACGCGGGCTGTTCATCCGGGTGAGGGTTGTTCATGGAAACCGCCTTGCTCGGGAGAGGGGTGATTCATGAGTACCGCCTTGGGCATCCCGGGTAGTCACCGTTCGTCCTCGGGGGTGACCGTGGTGACGACGCGGACGGGAGCGGGGCCCAGGCCTCGGATGGCTTGCTCGGCTTCGAGGAACAAGCCTGTTCGGGTGGGAGGGTGCCGAGGAGGCGCTCCCGGGTGGCGTCCAGGGCCCGCCAGTGCAGGATCGGTGCACCTCCATGGGCAGCGGTACCGCGTGACCGACGGACACATTGATACAAAAGTCCCGTGTCGGTCAGCCGGACTGCGGGCACGAGCCCGGCGCTGAGCCGGTCGAGTGAGCGTCCGGTGGTGGGCGGACGTTTGCCCGAGGAGACGACCGGTGTTCCTTGGCGTGTCGCCCACCCACATCGAGATCATGCCCAAGACCCTCACCACCGCCACAGTCGACCGGCTCCTCCACCACGCTCACGTCGTTGTCACCCAAGGTGACAGCTTCCGGCTCACCGAGGCCACCACCGGAAAGGACGTGACGCCTCTGAGGTGACCGCAGCCCTCTCAACGGCGGGGAAGTATCGGGCCGCCGCTGGGGACGCTCAACCGGCCGGCAGTGCATGGAACAACTGACCGCCGCCGGGAAACAGAAGCGGCCGTTGACACGCCGACGCCCGCTGCCTGATCGGCTACCACGACCAGGAAAACGCACCGCGGTCGCGGCTACGGGACGGCGACCAGCGTCGCCGCCGCGGCGGCGCTGCGTGAACTGGGTGCATCAAGCGTACTCGTCAGCACCCCGATGTCGAACGCTGCCGCCGTCGCCAGCTACAGAGCCGCTGGATACGAGCCGTCGCCCGAACGGCTGGACGTCAGCCGAGCCGCCTGAAGACACGATTGTCGAACTGCGAATCCGTAGGTCAACGAGGTGGCTGCTGATCACGAGGAGCCGCTCACTCTTTTCGGGTGGATGCCGGCCGATCCCGGGCGGTCGCCCACCGCCACGCAAGAGGAGCGGGGCTGCACCCACCCACTTCCTCAGCGGGCCACCTCCGAGGCCCGGCGCGACAAGAGCGCTGCTGGAGCGTCCGGGAGCGGGTGGGCCGTGAGACCCCGGTCACGTGCCTGTTCCCGGTATCAGCCTCTGCCCGCCCGGACGGGTCGTCCACGGCGCGCCCGGGGCCGACGTAGCCCCTGCCGCACGGCGGTCCAGGACCTGCCCGGCCCTCCTTCACAGCGCTCAGGCATCCGAGAGGCCGCGCGGGGCTTCCGGGACCGCTCCCGCGAGGCACTACCCGGGACGCTCCCCGGCGCCCCCGGGCACGTCCGACGGGTCAGGTCTGAGGCACGCATCGCGCCGTACGGCGGCAGGCCGGTCCGGTTCCGTCGGAGGATGCGGGTCACCGGTGCGGGGATGAAGGCGTGGTGTGGGGGAAGGCGCCGCCCAGCGGCCGACAGCCGCGCTCGACAGCAGGTCAGGCCCGGCCCGGAGGACATACGTGACCAGTACCGCTTTGACCAGGACTCCCCGAGCCTCACGGCTTGTCGCCTTGCCGGGTGTCTACCGGCCACAGGCCGACACCCGGCTCGTCGCCGAGGCGTTGGCCCAGGAGACCGTCCTGCCGGGAGCGGAGGTGTTGGAAATCGGAACGGGTACGGGTGCGCTGGCTCTTCAGGCGGCCCGCCGGGGCGCCCGGGTCACCGCGGTCGACGTGTCCTGGGGCGCTGTCGCCTCGGCGCGCCTCAACGCAATCAGGCAGCGGTTGCCTCTGCGGCTGCTCCGCGGTGATTTCGCCTCCGTGCTCGGTGGTGTGCGGTTCGATCTCGTCGTCACCAACCCGCCCTACGTACCGGCCCCCGAAGACGGGCTTCCGGCTCGCGGACCGGAGCGGGCGTGGGATGCCGGCCGCGACGGCCGTGCCGTCATCGACCGGATCTGCGAGCGAGCACCGGCCCTGCTGCGTCCCGGGGGCGTTCTCCTCATGGTCCATTCGGGCATGTGCGGAGCACAGGAGACCGTCGACCGACTGAAGGACGCGGGCCTGACGGGCGACGTCACCGCCCGCGCCTTCGTCCCGTGGGGACCCGTCCTGCGCTCCCGACGGTCCTGGCTGGAGCGACAGGGTCTCGCGGACCGAGCCGAGGAACTCGAGGAACTGGTGGTCATCCGTGCCCAGCGATTCTGACCGTCCCGGACCAGACCGGAGCAAGGCACAGCCCGCGCCACGCAGGGTGACGGTGGACCCGCAAGGGCCCGTAGTGGTGGAGGGGCCGGTCGAGGTCCTCCTCGACGACGGCGAAATCGTCCGCTCCGATCGGTTCAGGACAGCGATCTGCACCTGCCGGAGGAGCCGCACCTTCCCCTGGTGCGACACCAGCCACCGCCCCCGCGCCCGGCCCGCCCACTCGGACGAGGACAGGAGTACTTCATGACCGCGCCCAGCACCGCTGCAGCCGACACCCGCGGCCCCCACCTCGTGGAAGGGCGCGGACCGCTGTCCTCGGCAGTGGTCACTTCCCTGAGAGCAGGAACCCCGCCCGACCTCGGCGACCAGGCGGTGGCCCGGGCCGACCCGTGGGGCGACGATCTGCAACTCGCGCTGTACCTCCTGTACGAACTCCACTACCGCGGCTTCGCCGCCGTGGCCGAGGAGCTGGAGTGGGACCCGGACCTGCTGCGGCTGCGCCGCGCACTGGAGAAACGCTTCCTGCACGCGCTCAGGGCCGAGCTGGTCGACGCACCCCGGACCGTCGACGAGGCCTTCGCTCCGCTCCTCGTCGAACCCGTCGACCTCTCCGGCAGCCTCAGCCACCATCTGGAGAAGGAGGGGGAGCTGTGGCAGCTGCGCGAGTACGCCGCGCTGCGCTCCCTGTACCACCTCAAGGAGGCCGATCCGCATGCCTGGGTCATCCCCCGCCTGACCGGCCGCGCCAAGGCCGCCATGGTCGCCATCGAGTACGACGAGTTCGGCGCCGGCCGCGCGGAGAACATGCATTCCCGGCTGTTCGCCGACCTCATGGCCGACCTCGGACTGGACGTCGCCTACGGCCGCTACCTGGACCGGGCTCCGGCGGCCCTCCTGGCCACCGTCAACCTGATGTCCTTGTTCGGGCTCCACCGGGCTCTGCGCGGCGCGCTCGTCGGACACTTCGCCTGCGTGGAGATCACCTCCTCCCCCGGTTCCAGGCGCCTGGCCAACGCGATGCGGCGCTGCGGAGCCGGTACGGCAGCCGAGCACTTCTACGCCGAGCACGTCGAGGCCGACGCCGTCCACGAACAGGTGGTTCGGCACGAGGTCGTCGGTGGCCTCCTCGCGGACCAGCCGGAGCTTGAGGCCGACATCGCGTTCGGCTGCGTTGCCACCGTGCTGCTCGAAGACCGTCTGACCGACCACATCACCGCTGCCTGGGCAGCCGGCGGCACCGCCCTGCGCACACCCCTCGGCGGCACCTGACCACCGCATCTCCCGGCCCGGGCCCCTTCTTGCAGAACGGCAGGAGCGGCCGGGACAACGGTCGGCGAGCTCGAAGACCTCCGTCACCGCGGCCTCGCGCGCTCGCATGGCCTCCAGGCTCCTGCGGATCACCGCGTACCGCCAGGTGTACCCGGCGTGCGGAGCGCCAATGTAGGGAACGACCCCCTCACCTGTGCCGGGATCGAAACCGAGGCAGGGGGGCATGCAACCGGGCGAGGGCTGCCTGAAGTCCCAGTGGCCGCGGTGTGTGGCCCTTGGACACCGACCATGCCGCTTGCCGATTCGCCGACGCGGCGGTGATCCGAATGACCATGGCGTGGGGCGTGGTGGTCGCCGTGCGTCGGAGGTTGCTCTCATGGGCGTGCACGACACCGTCCCCGTCCACCAGCGCATAGAGGCCGAACGGTCCGGCATAGCCGTGTGCGGCCAAGTAGCCGCCCAGGGATTTCCCCCACGCTTCCAGTTCCCCGACCACGTGCGCCCACGACGGGGGCATCGGCGGGGCGTAGCCCGTGAAGGCGCCTCGGACCTACGCATGTCTCCGCTGAGGCCTCCACACCCTGCACTGGGCGGACGAGATGAGGAACCCGCGCGGCACAGCAAAACACCCACGCCAACGGCGTGGGCAAAGGGGAGTTCCGAACCACGACAGCTGACGCAGACGATATCCCCGACAACCGCCGGTCACCAGAGGACATACAGACGGCTGTGCGACGACGTCCGGACCCGGCTGTTCCCCAGGATCTATGGTCAGGTCGTGGTTTCGGGGTCCGGGGCTCCGGCGGCGCGGTAGGCGGCGTTGAGGCGCTGGGCTTCTTCGAGTTGGTCTTCGAGGTTGATGATGCGGCAGGCCGCTTCGATCGGGGTCCCCTGGTCGACGAGCTCGCGGGCGCGGGCGGCGATCCGCAGCTGGTAGCGGGAGTAGCGCCGATGCCCGCCCGCGGAACGCAGCGGGGTGATCAGACGGGCCTCGCCGATGGCGCGGAGGAAGGCCTGCGTGGTGCCGAGCATCTCGGCGGCCCGGCCCATCGTGTAGGCGGGGAAATCGTCGTCCTCCAGGTGCCCGCTGAGCGGACCGACGGGTGTGGCTTCTGGCATGGGGCCTCTCTCATGGGACCGGTGGGTGTGTCGGCGTGGAACGGGCAGCTGACGAGTGGACGCGTCGAGGGGCCCTGGCGCCTATGGCACCAGGGCCCCGAAGGAACTTGCTACACCATCTGCCGGCCCTGATGCTGCGTGGGCCTTCTGTGTCCGCTCAACCGACGGGGACGCTGTCGGGTTCGCGGGGATCGCGGTGCTTGACCGGAGACCACCTCACTATCGATGTCCTGCGGTACCCGAACCCGTGACGGTCCGGGCGATCCCGATGGCGATCGGCTCAGCTCCTCCGTTCTTCCCTCTGGCGATCGACTACTCCACTGCAACAACTACGTACTGCTCGTACTGCGAACCGCTCGTGGCCTGTGCGAGCGCCACGTTCCGCCAGCCAGCCCCGTTCGCCGTCCTGCCACCGCTCTTGGCTTGGAACCCCACTGCCGGACCTCCCGGTGCGCGCGCCCGCAGCAGACGCCTTCACCGAGGTACCACTTTTCACCGCACTGCGTACACCACTGCGTCAACAACCGGCACTGCTGCGGCAGCCCCTCATCACTGCGGGCCACCCGGCCCGGCCGCCAGTCGCGTCGCCATCTTGCACACACTCCGGCTTCGAGACTCCACGACCGCACCGTCCTGCCAACCACTGAGTATCACTGCCCGGCAGTGCATCCCTGCCGGGCCCTTCACTCCTTGGGCTACGACATAAAACATACCCACCAGACCTGCTGATGTCTAGTACGGCCATTGCAGGTTTTGGATTGGTTAGGCTGCAGGTAATCGACCGTCCCGATCTGCGGACCCACCGGGTCCGGCACGGCGGGACCTACCGGTCCGGTTCCGAAGAACATCGCTCGCGGAATGACGAGTGGCGGACCGTGGTCCCATGCCGGCCCGTGGCGTCCCTGGCCGAACAGGGGCCCACGCGAAAGCGCGCCGACAGCGGTAGCACCTGAGGAGGCACTTCGCCCCCGAGGGCCACCGGGGGCCACCTCCTCGACGACGACGTGGCCACCCCGACCGATCAAAGCTTTTCGCGATTCAGCCCGTAAAGGGCGAAACATCGGGTAGCCGCGCAACGTGACGAAGTACACGACAGCACCGGTATGGGGCGCCGCTCCTCCCGGCCCGCACCGAGTTCTTCGTCCGCGTGCGCCGGAAATCCGTCCAGGCCTGCGTCACGGTTTCCACAGGTCGGCCACGCGGCGATGTGAAACCGGTGGATGCCTGCTGTCCTGCGCTTTTGCTTTTGCCGACCCCCGATGAAGGGCTCATCGGGAAAAGGTGCCCGGTCGCCGGTCGTACGTCGGCCATCCCTCTGTCCGCATCACCGAGGACCGAAGTTCCGTCCGTCGCTTGGGGCCTGACCGGGTCGGACAGCGTGGTGCGGCGCTTCGGGACACACCGCTTCGGGTCGCACGTGTAGGACCTGAGGACACACCCCCTGCGTCTGGAGAAGTCATGTCCCAGAAGAACCCGGCGGAGCCCGTCGCGAAAGCGACGGGCGACGCCGTGCCCACCGGCCCGTCCCGCGGTCGGCAGGAGGGGGTCCCCGGGAAGCCGGCTCCGGCCTCCCCACAACTGGGCGAGCCGACGACACCGATCGAACCTTTGCCGCCGAAGGCGGACCAGCACGGTCCGGAGACAGTCGGCCCGACAGGGCAGCCCACCGGTGCGGACCGGGCGCGCATGGCGCAGAGCGGTGCCCACCTGACCACCGCGCAGGGGGCGCGCCTGCCCGACTCCGATCACTCGCTGAAGGCGGGTCCGCGGGGGCCGGTGTTGTTGCAGGACCACCACCTGCGCGAGAAGCTGATGCACTTCGACCACGAGCGGATACCGGAACGCGTCGTCCACGCGCGCGGCGCGGCCGCCCACGGCGTCTTCCGGTCGTACGGGGCGGCAGCGGCGGTCACCCGGGCCGCTTTCCTGGCCCCGGATGTGGAAACACCCGTGTTCGTGCGCTTCTCCACGGTGTTGGGTTCGCGGGGTTCCGCCGACACGGTCCGCGACACCCGGGGGTTCGCCACGAAGTTCTACACCGAGGAGGGCGTTTTCGATCTGGTCGGGAACAACATCCCGGTGTTCTTCATCCAGGACGCGATCAAGTTTCCCGATGTCATCCACGCGGCCAAGCCGCACCCGGACCGCGAGATCCCGCAGGCACAGTCCGCGCACGACACGTTCTGGGATTTCGTGTCCCTGCACACCGAAGCGACCCACCACACCTTGTGGAACATGTCCGACCGGGGCATCCCGCGTTCCTACCGGATGATGGAGGGCTTCGGCGTCCACACCTTCCGCCTGGCGAACGCCGAAGGCGCCTCTACATTGGTGAAGTTCCACTGGAAGCCCAGGCTGGGCGTGCACTCCCTGGTGTGGGAGGAGGCTCAGCTCCTCGCCGGTACCGACCCCGACTTCCACCGCAGGGACCTGTATGACGCCATCGAGGCGGGCGCGTTCCCCCAGTGGGAGCTGGGGATCCAGACGTTCCCCGACACCGAGGACCAGATCTTCGAGGGCATCGATCTCCTCGACCCGACGAAGATCGTGCCGGAGGAGCTCGCGTCGGTCCAGCCCGTCGGGCTGCTGACGTTGAACGCGAATCCGTCGAACTTCTTCGCCGAGGTCGAACAGGTCGCCTTCCACGTCGGTCATCTCGTGCCGGGGATCGACGCGACGGACGACCCGCTGCTGGCCGGCCGGATGTTCTCCTACCTGGACACCCAGTTGACCCGGCTCGGCGGCCCGAACTTCGGACAGATCCCGATCAATCGGACCCACGCGCCCGTCAACGACATGCTGCGGGACGGTTTTCACCAGACGGCGGTGCATCGCGGGGCGGCTCCGTACAAGCCGAACAGTCTCGACGGGGGGTGCCCGTTCTTCGCCGGTGCCGACACGGGTGCGTTCATCGAGGTGCCGGTGGAGGTGCCCGCGGGTCGGAAGGTCCGCGAAGCCCCGGCCTCGTTCGACGATCACTTCTCCCAGCCGCGCCTGTTCTGGCAGAGCATGAGCCCGGTCGAGCGCGAGCACATCATCGCTGCTTACACCTTCGAGCTCGGCAAGTGCTACGAGCAGACGATCAAGGAACGTGCGCTGGCGGTCCTGGCCAACGTCGATTCCGACCTGTGCGCGCAGGTCGCGGCCGGTCTGGGCCTGCCCGTCCCGGACGCCACCGAACCCCTCGCCGACCCCGCCCCGAGTCCCCGCCTCTCGCAGCTCGGCGCCACTTGGCCGCTGGACGGGCGGGTCGTCGGCGTCGTCGTCGACCAGGACGTGGACACGACCGGCGTCCACGCGGTGCGCGAGGCCGTGCTCGACGCCGGGATGGTGCCGCTCGTGGTGGCCCCGGCCGGCGGGGTGCCGGCCACCGGCGGGGACCCGGTGACCGTTCAGCGGACCTTCGCCACAGCGCGCTCCGTCGAGTTCGATGCGCTGGTCCTCATCGGCGCCCCGCAGGCCGGAGCCGACGCCCACGGCGCCCGCGACGCCAAGGCCGGGTACCCCGGCTCGAGCATCGGCGACCCGCGCGTCCTCGCCCTGATCACCGAGGCGTACCGGCACGGGAAAGCCCTCGCGGGCTGGGGCGGCGCCGATGCCGTCTTCGAAGCCGCCACGATCCCCGCCGATGCACCCGGCGTCATCCTGGCCGACATCGAGCAGGCCCTGCCCCTGCTCTGGGAGAACCTCGCGGCCCACCGTGTCTGGCAACGCTTCCCCGCCGCAGCCTGACCCGCCCCGCCCCCTGAAGGCCCTTCACGCAGCCGCACGCTCTTCCAAGAACTCGAATGCGAACCGAAGGAGAGGCGAACTCCCCCATGACCGCGATGGGGCGCGCTCGGGAGGGCGTGGGCCACCGGCCGCCTACCACCGCGGCGGGCAACGAGAAGGAGCAGTCGATGAACAGCTCGGTGAAACTGGCTGTGGCTTACATTTCGTGACGATCACGTTGGAATGTTGGCGAAGAGGTGAAGGGTCGATGCCGCAGATCTTGTGGCGCGAGACCGCCCGCAGCTGCGTGGGGGCCGTGGATGATAGGGAGATGCTTGTCCGCATAGAGAAGTTGCCGCAGATCCCCCAACGGCCGATGACGGTTCGGGCCCACTCACCCGTCGGAGTTGCCGTGGTGCTCTGGTGCGGTGATCCGGAGGAAGCAGCCGGCAACCACCTCGTTGAATGGACCGTCGACCAGGACATCCTCTGGGGGCGTAACACGCAGCCAGCCGCGCTTGCCGCGCCTGGGCTCTGGCAGGAGGGCGACCGAGTGGTCATGCGTGGGCAGCTCCATCTCACCGAGGACGGCGCTGCCTACCTTCACGTGGGCGACTCATCGATCCTGTTCGATCTCGCGTCACCGATCCCTGCCAGCGTCGACAGGACCTGGGTTGAGGTTAGCGTCGAAGCTGAAAACGTCGCCCTGTATCCCTATCGAATCTGACATCACAGCATCTGCGACAGAGAGCTGAATGATTGCTGTAGCCAACCGTCCGTCACGGTGGCTGGGCGAGGACGAGGGTCCGCAGGAGTGAGAATGAGGCTCGTCCGTAGGACCTGCGCTTGATCAGCTTGATTCGTGTGACTTGCCCTTCCACTACCCCGGAGCTCCAGGGCAGGGTGAGGCCGTTGACGACCGCGTCCCAGTCGTGTTGGAGGAATGCGGCGAAGGACTGGATCGGCTTCGGGCCGTCGGCAAGGGCCCGGGTCATCCACTGAGTCAGCTCGGTGCCCTGCCGATCACGGGCCATGGCGTTGAAAGCATGCGCGAGCTCGCGGGCGGTTCTGAGATCGGGGCAGGCATCCAGGACGCGGTCCAGCTGAGTACGTTCACCGCTGGCCAGAGCCTCGGGGCGGCGCATGATCCAGCTGGTGATCTGCCGGGGGCTCGGGATCAGTCGAGGTTCCTCGACTGCCGTCCCTTCTCGCAGGGTCGCGACGTAGCGCCGGACCGAGATCTTGCTTCCGGGGTACCCCTGCTCACGAACCTCTCGGAACAGTTGGGCCGCGTTGGTCCCGCCGGTCCGAAATCGCTGCTGGATGTAGGGCTTGAACCGGGCGAGGATTTCTGGCCGCCGATCGCGTGCGGAGGCTAGGAGGTCGTCGAGGTCGATGTTCGCGTAGCGACGGACGGTCTTGCGGTCGAGGCGGAGATCGCGGCTGATGGCGCTGAGGTTGTCGCCGCGGAGAGGCCTGTCGTGGATGTCCTGGTGGCGTAGCCGAACCCGGGCAAGGATCTGGCTGTCTGGTGGATCGCTCGCGGGTGGCAAGGGTTGGATCAGTTCGAGAAGTGCGTCCGGGGACGTGGCGTCGGCGTCTTTGCGCAAGCAGGGGCGGTGTGCGTGAGCCGTGCGTTCAACCGCCCGGGCGAGGCTGTGCAGTAGATGCCACCGGTCCGCGACCTGGATCGCGTCGGGAGCGGCCCGTTTCGTGGCCTCGCTGAACGCGCTGTATCGGTCTCGGCAGACGATCTCGACGCCGGGATGCTTCGTGAGCCAGGCGGCCAAGGTGTCCGCGGCACGGTCAGGCAGTAGATCGACAGGACGGCCGGTCTCGACATCGACGAGCACGGTTCCGTAGGTGCGTCCCTTGCGGAAGGCGAACTCGTCCACGCCGAGGACGCGAACGGTGCCCACGGGTGGATCCGGCAGCAAGCGAAGCTGCCGCAGAATCGCTGCCCTGGTGGTCCGCAGCCCGAGCCGGGGCGCCAGACGGGCGCCGGCCCGGCCGCCCACGGCCAGTCCGATCGCCTGAAGTATGCGGGCCACGGCCTGAGTCCGACGGGCATAGCGCCGGCTCAGACAGCCGACCTGCTCGACGAATGTCCGCCGACTACAGGCACCGTTCCCGCAGAAGAACCGGCGGACGAGCAGGATGAGCACGACGCGTCGGCCGCCCAGTGGCCGGTCCGCGAGCCGCCGCCGGTACGTGCTATGAACTCTCGTTCCAACAGACGTACAGTCCGGACAGACCACCGTGCCCCGTTCGCTGCGGGCCTCGACTCGGACCGCTTCACCATCGATCTCCACGCGGCCGACCACAAGGTCTTCGACCTCGGGCCAGACCAACTCTCGGAAGCTGCAGTCGACCCCCACCAGACCAACGTTGACGTGAGGGCAGGCCCCGGCTCGCTCGTTGATCGAAAGTGATCGTCACGAAATGTGGGCCACAGCCGTGAAACTGGCCGACACCTGTCCCGAAGCGTTCAGGCGCGTCAAGGAGCAACGGGAGGTCAACACCGTCGTCCTGCACCTGGACGGCGGGGCACTGGAGGTGGTGGAGGAGGCGAACTGGACACCCGAGGAGCTGATCGCCGCCCTGCCCGCAGACCAGCCGCGGCTCCTGGTCCACGAAGTCCCCTACGCCACCCACGAAGGCGCACGCCGCCATGCCCACCTGCTGATCTGGTGGATGCCGGCCCCCGCCGGGGCCAGCGAAGCCGCCTACGAGCAGGCATTCGATGTGCTGAAGGAGCAGTGCAGCGACATGCCCGTCCACGTCATCGCCCGCACCCCGGAACACCTGGCCTACCCCCGGCTCGTCGCACTCGCCGACTGAACCCACGGTGAAGACCGACGAGACCGTGGCGGCACGCGGCGAGAGAAACAACGTGATCAACGCAGCGGGGGGGTCGACCGTTCCGGCGGGCCACTCCGGGGGCAGGCGTCACCGTGCCGGTCAAGGGCGTGTACGCGCAGTGTCCGTGGAGTCGCCTTAGGCAGTGTCTTCAAAGGGTCCTGATGGGGAATCATGCGTCGCATGGTGCGTCGTCATGAGCTGTCGGATCTTGAGTGGGAAGCGTTGTCCGTG
>NZ_JBEOSD010000180.1:0-15189 GCF_040302735.1 Streptomyces sp. NPDC097619
ACGGCGCCGTCGTCGCAGCCCGCGTAGATCCAGAACTCGTCGGCGACCAGGCACTTCACGCCGTCCGGCAGCCGCCGCGGGGCCCGCGCCCGCCCCGGGCTCCGGCGTGCGAGCTGCGCGCCGTGTGCCGCGCGCACGCCCCGGCCCGGTGCCGACCGCTGCCTCCGCCCTTCGCAACCTTCGCGAAGTGGCGTTCGAAGATTCGCAGAACTTGGCATCCGGCACTCGTTGATGGCACTCAGTGCCGCTGGCAGAGTCTGTGGTGCGGCCCGCCGGACCCCGGCGGCCGAGGTGGACCGAGGGGCCCCGCATCACGCCCTGACGTCGGATATCCCGACCGTCCTCCCCGCCCCGCCCGCAACATCGCTCAGCTCCACCCCGGTGGGACCGGCGGCCGCACCCCTCGAACCAGGCACACAGTGCCACCCTCCTCGTCCTCGTGACGCGAGGGTCGGCAAGCCGAACGAATCTTGGAGACGGTGACGTTCATGGCAGACACGACGAAGACCACGGCCGCGGCCCTCGCCGAGCGCTGGGCCACGGACCCCCGCTGGGCGGGCATCGAGCGGACCTACGGGGCCGAGGACGTGGTCCGCCTGGCCGGCAGCGTCCGGGAGGAACACACCCTGGCCCGACGCGGAGCCGAACGCCTGTGGCGGCAGCTCCACGAGCTGGACTACGTGCACGCCCTGGGTGCCCTCACCGGCGGCCAAGCCGTGCAGCAGGTACGGGCCGGACTCCAGGCGATCTACCTCTCCGGCTGGCAGGTCGCCGCCGATGCCAACCAGGCCGGCCACACCTACCCCGACCAGTCCCTCTACCCGGTCAACTCCGTCCCGCAGGTGGTCCGCCGCATCAACAACGCCCTGCTGCGCGCCGACCAGATCGCCACCGCCGAGGGCGGCACCGACACCACCGACTGGCTCGCCCCCATCGTCGCCGACGCCGAGGCCGGCTTCGGCGGCCCCCTCAACGCCTTCGAGCTGACGAAGGCCATGATCGCGGCGGGCGCCGCGGGCATCCACTACGAGGACCAGCTGGCCTCCGAGAAGAAGTGCGGCCACCTCGGCGGCAAGGTTCTCGTCCCCACCGCCCAGCACGTCCGCACCCTCAACGCCGCCCGCCTCGCGGCCGACATCGCCGACACCCCCACCCTGATCATCGCCCGCACCGACGCCCTCGCCGCCAACCTCCTCACCAGCGACGTCGACGAGCGCGACGCGCGGTTCACCACCGGCGAGCGCACCGCGGAGGGCTTCTACCGCGTACAGAACGGCATGGCCCCGGTCATCGCCCGCGGCCTGGCCTACGCCCCGTACGCCGACCTGATCTGGGTCGAGTCCGGTACCCCCGACCTCGCCCAGGCCCGCGAGTTCGCCGAGGCCCTCCACGCGCAGTACCCGGACAAGATGCTCGCCTACAACTGCTCCCCGTCCTTCAACTGGAAGGCGTCCCTGGACGACGACCAGATCGCCAAGTTCCAGCGCGAACTCGGCGCCATGGGCTACAAGTTCCAGTTCATCACCCTGGCCGGCTTCCACTCCCTCAACCACGGCATGTTCGACCTCGCCCGCGGCTACGCCGAACACGGCATGACCGCCTACGTGGACCTCCAGGAGCGCGAGTTCGCCGCCCAGCAGCACGGCTTCACCGCGGTCAAGCACCAGCGCGAGGTCGGCACCGGCTACTTCGACCTGGTCTCCACCGCCGTCAACCCGGCCTCCTCCACCACCGCCCTCACCGGCTCCACCGAGGAAGAGCAGTTCCACTAGCGGGCCCCGGGCCCCGGGCCCCGAGCCATGACCCCCGTGCCCCGGGCCCGAGCACCGCACAGCAGCCGGGGCCGGGCGGCCGTCCCCGTCCGGCCCCGCACCACCCCTCGTGAGGAGACCGCATGCCCCGCACCGCCATCGCCCCCGCAGCCACCCCTGCCCCGGCCGCCGCCCCCCGGGTACGGGTCCTCGCGGCCCCCGGCCACCGCCACGAGGAGATCCTGACCCCCGCCGCCCTCGACTTCCTCGGCGCCCTCGCGAGGGCCTTCGCCCCGCGGCGCGCGGACCTCCTCAAGGAACGGCTCCGCCGCCGGGAACGTCTGGTCTCCGGATCCCCGCTCGACTTCCCCCTCACCGGCGCCGCGATCCGTACCGACCCCACCTGGCGGGTCGCCCCGCCGGCCCCCGGACTCACCGACCGCCGCGTCGAGATCACCGGCCCGCCCGACCGCCGCATGACCGTGAACGCCCTCAACTCGGGCGCGCGGGTCTGGATGGCCGACTTCGAGGACGCCACCGCCCCCACCTGGGAGAACGTCATCGGCGGACAGCTCAACCTGCTCGACGCCATCGAACGCCGCATCGACTTCACCACCCCGGAGGGCAAGGAGTACCGCCTCGGCGCGGACCTGGCGACCCTCGTCGTCCGCCCCCGGGGCTGGCACCTCCTCGAAGAGCACCTGGAGCTCGACGGCAGCCCCCTGCCCGCCTCGCTCGTCGACTTCGGCCTGTACTTCTTCCACTGCGCGCGGCGCCAGATCGAGGCCGGCCACGGCCCGTACTTCTACCTCCCCAAGCTGGAGAACGCCGGCGAGGCCCGCCTCTGGAACGACATCTTCCTCCTCGCCCAGGAACTCCTCGACATCCCCCGGGGCACCGTCCGCGCCACCGTCCTCATCGAGACGATCACCGCGGCCTTCGAGATGGAGGAGATCCTCCACGCCCTCCGCGAGCACTCCGCCGGCCTCAACGCGGGCCGCTGGGACTACCTCTTCAGCGTCATCAAGACCTTCGGGCACCGCACCGACTTCCAGCTCCCCGACCGCGCCCAGGTCACCATGACCGCGCCCTTCATGCGGGCCTACACCGAACTCCTCGTCCGCACCTGCCACAAGCGCGGAGCCCACGCCATCGGCGGCATGGCCGCGCACGTCCCCAGCAAGGACGCCGAGGCCAACACCGCGGCCCTGGCCAAGGTCCGCCTGGACAAGGAACGCGAGGCCGAGGCGGGCTTCGACGGCTCCTGGGTCGCCCACCCCGCCCTGGTGCCCGTCTGCCGCGAGGTCTTCGACGGAGTCCTCGGCGAACGTCCGGACCAGCGCGACCGCACCCGCGACGAGGTCTCCGTCACCGCCGCCGACCTCCTCGCCGTCCGTCGCGCCGGCGCCCGCCCGACCCCCGAGGGCGTCCGCGCCAACGTGGCCGTCTCCCTGCGGTACTTCGACGCCTGGCTGCGCGGCCACGGAGCTGTGGCCCTCTACGGACTCATGGAGGACGCCGCCACCGCCGAGATCGCCCGCACCCAGCTCTGGCAGTGGCTCCGCCACCGCACCGTCGACCGGGACACCCTGCTCACCGTCATCGAAGAGGAGTGCGCCGCCTTCGAGAAGGAACAGCCCGACGCCCTCGTCACGGAGGCCCGCGCCGTCCTGGAACGCGTCGCCCTGACCCGCGACCTCCCCGCGTTCTTCACCCCCGACGCCTACACCCGCCACCTGGTCCGCGTGCCGCGGCCGGCGGGAGGCGCCCCGAACGACCGGGTTGGCTGAGGCCCGGTCCCGCCGCCGGGCTGAGGGGCCCGGCGGCAGAAGGTGACAGGGGTACGGCGGTGTGATGGCCGCCGTACCCCCCACCTCGTCCGTACTGTCCGAAAACGATCATCCGCCTCCGGTGCCCTTGCTAGGGTCCGTGTCGGTGGCTTGACCAGCTACCTCTCCGCGGTGCGGTGCCGACGGGAACCAAGCCGTCGCACCCACCGCAGACCAAGCCCTTCACGTCAGCCTGTGGCGGGCACAGGTCGGACCGTAGCCGGCCTGCCGCGACAGGGGGTCCGTGAGGCGCCGCCCGCACTCCCGGCACGACGGGGACGGGCCTCCGCCGGAGGGTTCGCCGTCGTCAGCCCGCCCGGTGTCCCGACCGGAGGCGAGCAGCATGCCGACGGCCGCCGTCGCGACGACGGGCACGACCTGGGTGAGGATCGGAACGACGACCGGCCGGGCGGCCGTGACGGCCTTCGCCGTCCGGGCCCGGACCCGTCCGGTGGCCCCGGCCGCGGCGTTCCGGAAGCGCGTGATGCGGCCTTCTTCCCCATGGTCGGCGGAAGAGCCGCCGGGCGCCGATCGCTGGTCCCGGGTGTCGTCGTCCATCGAGCCGTCCATCGAGCCGTCCTTCGTGATCCGCCTGCCGAACGCCTCCATTCTCACCGTGACACTCCCGCGACGGGCGGGAACGGCCGGAATTCCGGGCGGGATCGGAAGCACGTCCCACGAGGGGAAGGCCCCGCGGCGGGCGCGTGTCCCGTTGCTCTCGCGCCGTGCCCGCGGGGCCGTCCGCTACCGCCGTCAGGCGGTCGGTCCTCAGGCGGGCTGGCAGTAGAAGTCGCCCGCACCCACCGGCGGGGTGCCGTCGCAGGCGTGGCTGGTGCCGGCCGTGCCCAGGGCCACCAGGACGGTCAGGGCGAGTGCGGTCAGGGTCCTGCGCAGTGCGGTCATCGGGATTCCCCCCTGTTCGACGGACAGGTACGGGACGGCCTCGAAGAGCCGTCCCGGAGGTGAACCTAGGGCCGGAATCCCGGCCACCGAAGGCGCGGTACGGCCAAAGCCCGCCCGAAAAGCTACGGTTGACGAACCATCCGACGACCTCCGGACCCTAGTCCGGTCGACGGGCGGGCGGGGTGAGGGCCTGGCTGGCGATCACCGCGGCCTGGACGCGGCGTTCCACACCGAGCTTGGTGAACAGCCGCGAGATGATGTTCTTGACGGTCTTCTCGGCGAGGTGGAGCCGTTCGCCGATCTCCCGGTTGGTGAGGCCCTCGCCGATCATCAGCAGGATCTCCTTCTCCCGGTCCGTGAATCCGGGCAGTCCCGCCGCCCGCTCCGACTCCGGCACCTCCCCGCGCATCCGCGCCAGCAGCCGCGTGGTGGCCTCCGGGTCGAGCATGGATCGGCCCGCCGCGACCGTCCGCACCGCGGTCACCAGATCGGTTCCGGTGATCTGTTTCAGGACGTACCCGGAGGCGCCCGCCATGACCGCGTCCAACAGGGCCTCCTCGTCGTCGAAGGAGGTCAGCATCAGGCAGGCCAGTCCGGGCATCCGGGACCGCAGCTCGCGGCAGACGCTCACGCCGTCGCCGTCCTGGAGCCGGACGTCCAGCACCGCCACCCGGGGCCGGGTCGCGGGGATCCGGACGAGGGCCTGCTCCACCGTCCCTGCCTCCCCGACCACCCTCATGTCGGGCTCGGCGTCCAGCAGGTCGTGCACCCCGCGGCGCACCACCTCGTGGTCGTCCAACAGGAACACGCTGATGGGCTCCCCGGCTTGCCCGGCGTCCCCGGCCTTCCCGGTCGTCCCGGTCTCTTCGGGACCCGGGGACCCGACGGGATACCCGCGTCGCGTCGCCGGGGAGGAGGCACCGCTGCCGGCCATGAGCTCGCTCCTTCGCCTGGGGCGGTCGGTCCGGGACCCCTGTCCGGACCCCGTGCCCCACCGCATCCTGCCCCTCGAAAGGGCCGGACGGACAGGGCCGTTCGGCCCTCGCCGGAAGCACCCGCCGGCGCGCGCCCACCTCGGCCGCGACCCCGCCGCACCCACCGAGGCCCGGCCCGGGGGTCCCGCCGGGTCGGGACCTTCGGCCCTCCCCGCAGGGCCGCCCGGGACCTCCCGACGGCGGAGCACACGGGATGGACTGGGGGCGCACGGAGCGACGACGCGACTCCACGGAGCCGCCCCCTCCCGCATGCCAAGAGCAGCACGTGGCACCACGTCGAACCCAGCCCCGGCACGCCGGACGCAGCACGCCGTAGGCATCACCCGTACGCATCACGTCGTACGCAGCACGGAGGAACCCATGACGACGAAGGCCCTGCTCGACCTGAGGACCGTGGCCCGCGACGGCCGCCGGCTGCGCATCGCGCTGCGCGGGGAGCTCGACTGCTACACGGCGGAACAGGTGGCCCCCCGCCTGCGGGCCCTGGCCGCCCGCTCCGGCCGCCGGGACCTCGTCCTGGACCTGCGCGAGCTCGCCTTCTGCGACAGCTCCGGCATCGAGCTGTTCCTCGGCCTGGCCCGCCGGTGCCGCGCCGGCGGCACCCGGCTCCTCCTCGTCGAGGTGCCGCCGCTGGTGGCCAAGTCGATACGCGTGCTCGCCGCCGACCGGGACCTTCGCCTCCCGACCCCCTGACACGCGGCGGCCCGGACGCCCCGCAGGAGGGACCGTTCGACCCTGGCCCCCTGACGGACCGGAAGCAAGGCTGGGAAGCGGACAGCGACGAGGACCGATCCGATCCGGACGAAGGTGGGCGGCATGGACCAGGAAGTCATCCGACGACCCACCGGCCGCGCGGCCGCGCCCCCGGCCCGCCGCATGCGGGAACTGGACCGTGCCGAAGCCCTGCAACTCCTCGAGACCGTGCCCCTGGGACGCATCGTCTTCACCCGGCAGGCCCTCCCGGCCGTCCGCCCCGTCAACCACGTCCTCGACGGCGAGGACATCGTGATCCGGGTCCACGAGGGCGGCGCCCTCGCCTCCCTGGCGGTGCCCGCGGTCGACCCCGGCGGCCCCGGGGTGGTGGTGGCCTACGAAGCCGACCTGATCGACCCCGAGACGCAGCTCGGCTGGAGCGTGGTCGTCACCGGCTACGCCCGCCCCGTGACCGACACCGAGGAAGCCGACCGGTACGCCGACCTCGTACGCCCCTGGGTGGGGGAGGGGGCCACCCGCGCCCTGCGCATCCACCCCGACCTCGTCACCGGCTTCCGGCTGGAGCCTGAGTCCCTCCGAGCGCCCGTCCACGAGCCCTCCCGCCCGGCCCGGCCCGCGGGCCACCGGCACCGTTCCGCGGCTCAGCCCCCACCGGCCAGCGGGGCCCGCCACACCAGCCTGCTGCCGCCGGTCTCCGGGCGCTCGATGGCGAAGGAACCGCCCAGCCCCTGAGCCCGCTCGTCCAGGTAGCGCAGTCCGCTCCGCCGCCCCTGCGGCGGAATGCCCCGGCCGTCGTCCGACACCGTCAGCACCACCTCGCCGCCGCCCGCCCGCAGGCTCACCCCGACCTGGGTGGCGCGGGCGTGCCGGGTGGCATTGCTGAGCAACTCGCCCAACGCCGCCATCACGTGATCGGCCACGTCCCCCGGCACCTCCGTGTCGAGCAACCCCTCCATGGTCAGCCGCGGCGGATGCCCGAGCGTGGCGGCCGCGTCCCCGACAGCCCGGGCCGCCCGCGCCCGCAGACCCGGCCCGCCCTCCCGGTCCTTCGTCCGCAGACCGAAGATGGTCGAACGGATGATCTTGATGGTCTCGTCCAGGTCCTCCACGGCCCGACCCACCCGCTCCGCGGCCCCCTCGTGCTCCACCAACCGGGCCGCGCTCTGCAGTGTCATCCCCGTCGCGAACAGCCTCTGGATCGCCAGGTCGTGCAGGTCGCGCGCGATCCGGTCACGCTCCTCCAGCAGGGCTATCTGCTCCGCGTCCCGCCGCCGCTCCGCCAACTCCAACGCGATCGCCGCCTGACCCGCGAAGGCCACCAGCGGCTCCAACTCGTCCTCCCCGAACGCCGGATCCCCCGCCGGACGCACCAACAGCAACACCCCGCGACTGTGCCCGCCCGCCGTCCCCAACGGCACCGCGACGGCCGGCCCCCACCCCTCGCGCCCCGCACCCCCGGACCCGCCCTCGGTCGCAGCCCCGGTCACGGCCTCGAAGCCCGCCGGATACTGCCCCGCCACCGGTGCCGGGACCGCCGTCACGGGCTTCCCGGACCGGTGCGCCGCACCCGACAGCGTGTCCCCCAGGGCGACGACCACCCCCTGCCGCTCCGACCGGTCCGCCCCGGCCGCGAACTCCACCGTGAGACCCTCACCGGCCGGCTCCGGCATCGCGATGTCCGCGAGCCGCGCCCCCGTGATCTCCTGCGCCCGACGGGCGATCAGCTCCAGCACCGCCGGCCGCGAACTCCCCGACAGCAAACGCTCGGTGATCTCCGCGTTCGCCCGCAACCACCGCTGCTGCCGCTGCGCCCCCTCGAACAACCGGGCGTTGTCGATCGCGACGCCCGCCGCCACCGAAAGCGTCGAGATCACCGTCTCGTCCTCGGGATCGAAGTCCACCCCGCCCCGCTTGTCCGTCAGGTAGAGGTTGCCGAACACCTCGTCGCGCACCTGGATCGGCACCCCCAGGAACGTCCGCATCGGCGGGTGGTGCGACGGGAACCCGTACGAGGAGGAGTGCGCCCCGAGGTCGGTCAGCCGCAGCGGCTCCGGATGGTGGATCACCTCGCCGAGCAGCCCGTGCCCGGCCGGCAGGGGGCCGATCTCGGAGATCGCGTCCTCCGTCAGACCGACCGTCAGGAACTGCGACAGCGTGCGCCCGTCCGGACCGATCACCCCGAGCGCCCCGTACTGCGCGTCCACCAGCAGGGCCGCCGCCTCCACGATCCGCCGCAGCACCTGGGCGAGGTCCAGCTCCCGGCCCACCGAGACCACGGCTTCCAGCAGGCTGTGCACCCGGTCGCGGGTGCCGCGGACCTCGTCGATGCGTACTTGGAGCTCGTCCAGGAGTTCGTCCAGCCGGAGCCGCGGCACCTGCGGCAAACGATCCCCCACACCCACGCGCTTTCCCCTCCGCCCGCCGCCGGATGGCCCGAACCGGACCAGCCTAGCGACCCGCCCCCGCCCGCAGGACGGCCTTGGCGGAAGGGGACCGACCCCGGGCCCGCGCGCCGGAGCGCCGCAGGTTCCGCGCGCCGTACGGGACGCGCCGTGCGGAGAGGACGGCGTGCGCGGAGGGGTGGCCCGGGGGGACGCGCACGGCACCCGCGCCCGGGGCCTCCGGTCGGGGACGGTCGCGAGGTGCACCCGGGAGGTGGGCTCAGCCGGGCCCGTCGGCCGACCCACCCGCTGACCCACCCGCCGCCCCGGCCCCGCGCCCCCGGAGCAGCCGCCGGGCCACCGAGGTGATGTGCAGTTCGTCCGGACCGTCGAGGACGCGGGCGGCCCGCCCGCCGCGGAACAGCGCGGGCAGCGCGGTGTCCGGCCCGAGCCCGGCCGCGCCGTGGACCTGGATGGCCGAGTCCGTGACCTGCTGGAGCATCCGCGCGGCGGCCACCTTCGCCAGCCCCACCTCGGTCCGCGCATCAGCCCCGGCGGCGATCAGCGCGACCGCCTCGTGGACCAGCGGCCGCGTCGTCCGCAGCGCGAGGAGCGCGTCGAACACGTGCTGCTGGACGAGCTGGTGATCGGCCAGCGGGCCCCGTGAGGTCCGGCGGGAGGCCGCCCGCTCGCACATCAGGTCGAAGGCGCGCTGGGCCTGCCCGAGCCAGCGCAGGCACCGCAGGGTCCGCCCCACCAGCAAGCGCTCACCGGCCACGGCGAGCCCCGCACCCTCCTCGCCCACCAGATGGTCCTCCGCTACGGGCACCCCCGCCAGCTCGATCTCGTACTGTCCGGACGCCCCGAACACGGGCAGCGCGCGGACCACCCGGAATCCCGGGGCGCCGGTCGGCACCAGGAACAGGGAGAGCCCCTCGCGGTCACCGGGAGCGCCCCCGGTGCGGGCCAGCACGGTCACCAGGTCGGCGTCGGCCGCCCCGGAGGTGAACCACTTCCGGCCGGTGAGCAGCCAGCCGCCGTCCGCCCGGCGCTCCGCCCGGGTCCGCGTCAGGAAGGGATCCGTGCCGGGCACGTCCCGCTCGGTCATCGCGTAGCAGGCCCGCGACTCGCCGGAGACCAGCCGCTCCAGATACGCCTCGCGCACGGCCGCGCTGCCGTGCCCGGCCAGCATCCGGACGTCCAACAGGGGCGCGGAACCGAGTGCGAGGGGACCGTGGTCGCTGGCGCCCTCGGTCTCGGCGAGTTCCGCGTACTCCGCGAACGTCAGCCCGCCGCCCCCGAGTCCGGCCGGGAGCGGCAGCGCCCACAGACCCTCCGCGCGGGCCCGGTCGCGGAGGCCGCGCAGCACGGGGACGGCCTCGGGCCCGCCCGCGTCCAGCACGGACTCCGCCGGTACCACCCCGGTGCGCACGAACCGGTCGATCCGCTCGCGCAGTTCCGGCAGCGGCGGCCGGGGTGGCAGGGGTGGCAGGGGTGACGGTGGTGGGTCGGTCCGTGGCGGCCGCTCCGGGGGCGCCTCGGTCTCGGGCACGGTTCTCCTTCGGGAAGGGCGGGGGCGGGTCGGGGCTGTTCGGCGGTACGCGGATGGATTCGGGGGTGTTCGGGTTCGGGTTCGGGTTCGGTTCGGCGAGGGAACGGGGTCCGATCCGGGAGGGGACGCCGGCCCGGCGCTCAGGAGGCGGTCGCGGCCTTCTTCAGCTCGGCGGCGGCCTTGCGGTAGACGGCGATCAGGTCGAGGTCGTCGCCGGGGTAGTTGACGATCTCCACCTGGCGGGCGCCGGAGCCGGGCAGCACGGTCCCGGTGGACATGTGCGCGTTGTCCAGGACCAGGGCGGGCTTCTTCGCGGACAGTTCGGCGAGCCCCGCCGGGGTCACGGCCTCGGGTCCGTACGTGCCGACCGGCTCGGCCCCGGCCAGCTTCGCGGCCCACACGGTGAACACCTGGCTGACCAGGGCGGGGGCCTTCCCGCCCGGCCAGGCGGCCGTGACCTCCTGGTTGAGCTTGGCGTATTCGGCGTCGAAGCCGGCCTTCCACGCGGTGGCGGCCGTGCGCGTGCCGAAGAGCGCGGCCAGCTTGTCGACTTCGGCCTTCACCTTGTCCGGGTCGTTGTCCAGGCCCACCTCCACGAGCTTCGCCGAGGAACCGGCCGCCTCCTTGATCTTGGCGGCGTACGGCTCGAAGGGTGCGTACAGCACGAAGTCAGCCTTGGCCACGGCGGCGAGGTCCGAGGGCTTGGGGTCGTAGTCCGGGGCGTGGTGCACGGACTGGGGCACGATGACGGTGACGTCCTCCGCCCCGGCCGCCTTGGCGAAGGCGCCCTCCCAGGTGGTGGTGACGACCACCGTCGGCTTCTCGGCCGCGTCCGCCGGGGCGGGGGCACCGGAGGCGGGGGAGGAGGGAGCGGCGTCCGTCCTCTTGGAGCCGGCACCGGCGTCGGAGCCGTCGCCGTCACCGCAGCCGGTCAGGAGCAGGATCCCGGCCGTGCCCAGGGCGAGGAGGGAGGGGATGCGGCCGCGGGTGCGCGCCATGAGCGGGTTCTCCATTCGGAAGCGAGGTGCACGGCGAGGGGTCCTTCCCTCCCGCACCACAGCAGTCGGGCGGAGGGCGCGAATGGTTCCCGGAGTCGCCGGAGTCGCCGGAGTAACCGGAGTTCCGGGAGGAACCCGAGTCGACGTCCACGGGGTCCGCGAAGGGTGCGAACCGGTCACCGGTCACCGGTCACCGGTCACCGGTCACGGGTCACGGGTCCGAGGTCATGGTCAGGCGTCCGGGACGGGGCGCGGCTCCCGACCCGAGGCCATCGGAGCGGCGGCTTCCGCTCCGTCCCGCGCGGGATCGGCGTACCGGTCCTGTCGGACCAGGAGGAGGCACAGCGCGGTGAACACGCCCAGCGTGATCGCGCTGGCGAGGGCCGTCCCCACGGTGAACGGCACCAACAGCAGGGTGCTCACCAACTCGGCGCCGATCAGGACGAACAGCACCGTCCGGATGGTCATCGGGGTGAGCCGGGTGCAGATCCACGCGCCCAGCGGGGCGCCGACGGCCACGACCGGCGCGGCGGCCGTCCAGTAGTCGACCACCGGACCGGTGAAGTCCCCGGTGACGAGGACGTGCGTGAGGAACGCGGCGAGGGACACCACCGTCATCATCACCACGGTGGTCGGCGTGGCCACCTTGTCGGACACCCGGAACAGCAGCACCAGCAGCAGGAACATCACGCAGTTCTCGCCCACCCCGGCCACCCCGCTGACCACCCCGCCCGCGAACCCGGCGGCCAGGACCAGCCGGCGTTCCCGCGGGCTCCACACCGGCAGGGCGGGCTGGCGCCGGTAGCCGCGCTGCCGCAGCTGCACCACCAGCGCGACCGCGAGCGCCACGAGCAGCATGGTGAACAGGGCCCGTACGGTCCGCAACGGGACCAGCGGCGCGAGCAGGGTCACACTGGCGACCACGCCGACCACCCCCGCCGCCGACCCGTAGGCCACCACGCGCCGCTCGATGGGCACCCGGCACCACAGGATGGACAGCGAGGCGGCGGTCATGCCCACCGACTGGATGGCGAAGGTGAACACCCGCGCCTGGTCCGGCGGTACGGCCAGCACCTTGGTCATGACGGGGAAGGCGATCGCCCCGCCGCCCTCGCTGGTGCCCCCGCCCACCAGCGAACCGAAGACCATGGTCACCGCCACCCGCCAGTTGTCCGCCAGGACGGTGAAATAGCCCGGCCCCCAGACCAGGGCCCAGACCAGCCACACCACCCCCGCCAGCACCGCATTGACCACCAACACCTTCGGCACGTTCCGGATCCTCGGTGCTCCCGGTGCTCCCGGTGCTCCCGGTGCTGTCGGTCTCTTCGGTGTACTCGGGGTCTTCGGCAGTCCTGAGGTCCGCACCGGTGCTCCCTTCCGCACGCGGAGCGGCCTCGGTGACCGCTCCGAGTGATCAGTCGTCCGGCAACGGTGACGAGTTCCCCCGAATCCGGACAGTCCCGACCACAAGGAGCGTTCCGTGCAGGAAGCGTGTGGTGGGGTGCCTGCTCAACACACCCGACTCTCCGCCCCCGGCGGCAGGTAGGCGGCGGCTTCCTCGGCGGTCAGGTCCCGGCCCGTGAAGGCGCAGATGGCGGCGGTGGCCTCCGCGGGGTCGGGGAGGTCGACGTTCCACTGGCGCGCGGTGCCGTCCGTACCGATGGTGGCCAGGGTGAGGCCGTCCGTGCCGAAGTCGACGGAGGTGAGGGCGGCGGTGTGGCCGATCAGGGTGGCCAGACCGCGGCCGGTGGCGGTGTCCCAGAGCCGGGCGGTCCCGTCGTGGCTCGCGGTGGCCAGGGTCCGGCCGTCGGGGCTGAACGCGGCCGAGGCGACGTTCGCCGTGTGTCCGGTGAGGACGCGCCGGGGGCGGCCGGTGGCGGTGTCCCAGAGACGGGCGGTGCCGTCCCGGCCCGCGGTGGCGAGGCTGCGGCCGTCGGGGGCGAACGCCAGCGACAGCACGCTGCTGCTGTGCCCGGTGAGCTCGCGCCGGGGGCGGCCGGTGGAGCTGTCCCACAGGGTCGCGTCCTCCCCGGCGACGGCGAGGGTGCGTCCGTCCGGGCTGAAGAGCAGGTCGTTGACGTACAGGGGGACGGTGCCGGAGAACCTGAGCCGGCCGGTGGCCGTGTCCGCCACCGCGAAGACCGGGTCGAGCGCGCCGATGGCCAGGGCGCGTCCGTCCGGGCTGATCGCCACGGTGGACACGGCCCTGCCGACGTCGACCACGGTCAGAACGCGGCCGGTGGCGGTCTCCCAGAGGGACACCGTCCCCTTGCTCTTGCCCTCGCCCTCGCTCTTGCCCGCGCCCGCGGCGGTGGCCACGATGCCGCCGTCGGGACTGAACCGGAGCAGGTACGGCTCTTCGGCGCGCCCGGTGAGGGTCCGCAGGGGCGCGCCCGTCCGGCTGTTCCACAGTGAGACGCCGCCGTCGTCGGTCGCCACGGCCAGTGTGGCGCCGTCGGGGCTGAAGGCCACCGCGGCGACCTGCTCCTGGTGGGGGAGGGTGTGCAGGGTCCTGCCGTCGGTGGTGTCCCGCACCCGCACGGTGCGCGCACCGGAGACGTCGGCCAGGGTCCGGCCGTCGGGGCTGAACGCCGCCTCCTGTGGATTCACGGACAGGCCGGAGAGGACGCGTACCCTCCGCCGGGGACCGGCGTCCCACAGCCGCACGGCGCCTTCCATGGTGGCGGTGGCCAGGTTCGCGCCATCGGGGCTCCAGCCCACCGCGGTCACGCCGTCCAGGTGGGGCAGGCTCCGGAGCGGCCGGCCGGTGGCGGTGTCCCAGAGCCGGGTGCTGCTGTCGCTGCCGGAGGTGGCCAGGGTGCGGCCGTCGGGGCTGAAGGCGGTGGCCTCGCGGGCTCCCGCGAGGGTGTGGAGGAGGCGGCCGGTCCCGGTGTCCCAGAGGCGGGCGTCCGTGTCCCCGCCGCCCGTGGTGAGCTTCGTGCCGTCGGGGCCGAACATCACGGTCTCGGCTTCCTCGCCGTGGCGGAGGGTGTGCAGGGCGCGGCCGGTGACCGGGTCCCACAGCCGGACGGTGCCGTCCTCGCTCGCCGTGGCCAGTTCCGTCCCGTCCGGGCGGAAGGCGACGGCTTGCACCGCGCCGCTGTGCCCGGTGAGGGTGTGGAGGAGGCGGCCGGTGGTGGTGTCCCAGAGCCGGACGGTGCCGTCCGCGCCCGCCGTGGCCAGCACGGCGCCGTCCGGGCCGAGCACGGCGGACCGTACGTCCGCCCCGTGGGTGAAGGTGCGCAGGGGGCTTCCGGTCGCGGTGTCCCACAGGCGAGCGGTGCCGTCGCCACCGGCGGTGACCAGGTTCCGGCCGTCGGGGGTGAAGACCGCGACGCGTACGTTCCCGGTGTGGGGCAGCGTGCGCAGGAGGCGGCCGGTGGTGGTGTCCCAGAGCCGGGCGCTGCCGGCCTTGCCGGCGGTGGCGAGCGCGGTGCCGTCCGGGCTGAAGGAGGCGGCGTTGACCCAGGATCCACCCGCGTGGCCGAGGACGTGCAGGGCACGGCCCGTCCGGGCGTCCCACAGGCGGGCCGTGCCGTCGTCGGCGGGTGTGGCCAGCTTCGTGCCGTCCGGGCTGAACAGCACGGCCTCCACCCATCCGGTGTGGCCGGTGAGGGCGCGCGGCAGGGGGGAGGCCCCGTAGGCGCGAACGGCCGCGGCGGCCTCGGGGGTGTGCGCGGCGCGGTAGGCGTGGGCGGCCAGCAGCATGGCGGCCTCGGGGTGGGTGGCGGTGATCCGGTCGGATGCCACGACCATCGCGCGGGACTCCGCGTCGTGCCGACGGGCTTCGGCTTCCTGCCGGGCGGCCGCCGCCTCGTACCGCTGGAACCCGGCCACTCCGCCGGTGACGAGGGCGAGGGCGAGCAGCCCGGCCAGGACGGAGGTGCGGCGCCGGGCCCGTCGCCGGCTCGCGACGAGGTACCGGCGCAGGTGCGGGGGCAGGCCGCGGGTGCGGGAGTAGGAGAGCCCGGCCGCGAGATCGCCGCCGTGCAACAACTCCTCGGTACGGTGCGGGGCCCGCGCCGGTGCGGGCGACGGTGCGCTCGATGACGTGGACCTGGTCGTC
>NZ_JBEOSD010000181.1:0-15022 GCF_040302735.1 Streptomyces sp. NPDC097619
GGGGGGGGGGGGGGGGGGCGCGCGGCGGGGCCGCCGGAAGACCGTTCGTCCCGTGCGACCGTACGACCCGTACGACCGAGGAGCAGACAGGCATGACGGTGGACGTCCCCCAGCTGGTGGCCCAGGCCCGCGAAGGCCGGCCCAGGGCGGTGGCCCGGCTGATCTCACTGGTGGAGGGGGCCTCCCCGCAGCTGCGCGAGGTGATGGCCGCCCTGGCCCCGCTGGCCGGGAACGCCTACGTGGTGGGGCTGACCGGTTCCCCCGGCGTCGGCAAGTCCACCTCCACCTCGGCGCTGGTCACGGCCTACCGCAAGGCCGGGAAGCGGGTCGGTGTGCTCGCGGTGGACCCGTCCTCGCCGTTCTCGGGCGGGGCGCTGCTCGGGGACCGGGTGCGAATGTCGGAGCACTCCTCGGACCCCGGGGTGTACATCCGCTCCATGGCCACCCGCGGTCACCTGGGCGGCCTGGCCTGGGCCGCCCCGCAGGCCATCCGGGTGCTGGACGGGGCCGGCTGCGACGTGATCCTGGTGGAGACCGTCGGCGTGGGCCAGTCCGAGGTGGAGATCGCCTCGCAGGCCGACACCTCGGTGGTGCTGCTGGCCCCCGGCATGGGGGACGGCATCCAGGCCGCCAAGGCCGGGATCCTGGAGATCGGCGACGTGTACGTGGTGAACAAGGCCGACCGGGACGGGGCGGACGCCACGGCCCGCGAGCTGAACCACATGCTGGGGCTGGGCGAGGCCCGCGGGCCCGCGGACTGGCGGCCCCCGATCGTGAAGACGGTCGCGGCCCGCGCCCAGGGCATCGACGAGGTGGTCGAGGCGCTGGAGAAGCACCGGGCGTGGATGGAGGAGCACGGAGTGCTCGCCGCCCGGCGGGCCGCCCGGGCCGCCCACGAGATCGAGACCATCGCGGTGACCGCGCTGCGGTCGCGGATCGGCGGGCTCGGCGGGGACACGAGGCTGGGAGCGCTGGCGGAGCGGGTCGTGGCGGGGGCGACGGACCCGTACGCGGCGGCGGACGAGCTGCTCTCGCAGCTGACCGGGTCGTAGCCCAAGGTTCCCGTGGGGGCCGGGGTGGGGCCCGGGTGGGTTGCCCGTGGCGTTCGGCTGCCCGTTGTCGTGGGCTGTTCGCGCAGTTCCCCGCGCCCCTGGGTGGGTTCCCGTGCGGCTTGGCCGCGGGTCCTCGGGTGGGGCCTGGGTGGTTCCGTGGCGTTCGGCTGCGGGCCGGGGTGGGCTGTTCGCGCAGTTCCCCGCGCCCCTGGCGGGGCGTCTTCGGCCGGGTGTGCCGGAGGGGCGGAGCCGGGTTCGGCTCCGCCCCTCCGGGTGGCCTAGGTGTTGGGGCGCTTCCCGTGGTTCGCGCCCTTCTTCTTGCGGGCCCGTCGCTTGTTGCCGCGCTTCGACATGGCGTACATCTCCCTCATCCGGGGACATTCGGGGCGTACGCCAGTCTAGGTTCGCCGCCCCGATCACGCCTCGTCGCGCGCGACCGCGCGCATCCGCTCAGATCTTGCCGCGGCTGCTGCGCAGCTGCTCCGCCACCGGCTTGAGCGAGGCGTGCATCGAGGTGAGGGCCTCGGGGCTCAGCATGTCGATGAAGTACTTGCGGACGGAGGCCACGTGGAACGGGGCCACCTTCCGCATGGTCTCCATGCCCTGGTCGGTGAGGACCGCGTACAGCCCGCGCCGGTCGGACTCGCAGTTCACGCGGGTCACCAGCCCCGCCGACTCCATCCGGGTGATCTGGTGGGACAGTCGGCTCTTCGACTGGAGGGTGGAGGTCGCGAGGTCGCTCATCCGCATCCGGTGCCCCTCGGACTCGGAGAGGTTCACGAGGATCTCGTAGTCGTTGAACGTCAGGCCGAACGGCTGGAGGTCCTTCTCCATCTGGTACGTCAGCAGCCGCTGGACGTCCAGGTAGGTGCGCCAGGCGCACTGCTCCGCATCGTCGAGCCAACGCGTGGCCGTCTCGGTCTCCATATGAGAACTCTACCCTAAGATGTTGAATTTCGTACAAAACTGAACGGTCCGGCCCCCGCCGCCCCCCGGAGGGGAGCGGTCACAGGCCGAAGCGGCGCTGGAGGTCGCCCAGCTGCCCGGGCATCCGCGGGATGCCCTGCTGGCCGGCCGGCTGCCCGTGCGGGGCGTGCCCCGGTCCGGGCACCCCCGCACCCGCGTGGACCGCGCCCACCGGCTGCTCGGCCATGAGCACCTCGGAGGACTGGAGCAGCACCGTGCCGGCGCCGACGAACTCGAACTGGTGCTCCTCGCCCGAGGTGCCCCCGATGCCCGTCAGCTGGCGCAGCCCGCCCATGACCCCCTGCATGTACCCGTGGTCGTAGTGGTGGCACGGCGAGGGGCAGTCCGCCCAGCCCACCAGTGCCTGCGGGTCCACCCGCAGCGGCGGCTCCATGAACACCACCGGTCCGTTGGACGCCGCCACGAACTTGCCGGTTCCGATCAGCGTCAGGAATCCCGGCACGATCGACTGCTTGAGCGCCAGGGTGGGCTCGTAGGCGAGGAGGTTCCCGGACCGGATGGTCAGGTTGCCCTCGTCCAGGTCGTACGAGTTCACGTCGAAGGCGCGGTCGGCCAGCAGCATCTTGCCCTGGCCCTCGGCCACCACCCAGTCCGCGGCGTGCAGGGGGGAGTGGAAGCTGGTCCGCAGCAGCCGCTCGAAGCGGCCGTGGCCGATCCCGTTGAACTCGATGCGCCCGTAGTAGGCGATCATCTTGCCCTTCTGCAGGAACCACTGGGAGCCCTTGAGCTCCACGCAGAAGGTGTACGGGTTGACGTTGTCGTCCGAGGGCAGCGAGTACGGGTCCAGGACGGTCGGACCGCCGGGGCCGCCCGGACCGCCGAAACCGGGCCCGGGACCGTAGGAGGGTGCGGGTCCGTAGTTCACAGCTTCTCCTCCGAGGCCTGGACGTACACGGCTCCGTGCCCGGACAGCTCCAGCTGGAACGCCTCGCCCGAGCCGCGCCCCACCATGTCCCGCCAGCCGAGCGCGGTGGAGAGCTTGTTCCGTACGTCGCCGTGGTGGGCCACGTACGCCTGCGGGTCCACGTGGACCGGCCGGTTGGGGGTGATGGGGAGTTCGATGACCCCGCCGTGGGCCATCACGGCGACCGCGCCGTGGCCCTTGAGGGTGGTGGTGAACAGGCCCTGCCCGGTCACCTGGCCGCGCACCATGCCCATGACCCCGCCCTGCGAGCCCATGAACATGGTGCCCTGCTGGAGGGAGCCGTCGAAGGCGAGGAGGCGGTCCGCCTCCACGTACAGGGTGTCGCCCTGGAGGGCGATCACCTGGATGTGGTGGCCGCCGTGGCCGAACATCACGGTGCCCTGGCCCTCGACGGTCATCAGCGGGGTCTGCTCGTTCGCCACCCGGCGCCCGATCATGCCCATGACCCCGCCCTGGCCGCCCGTGAGGTCCGGGGTGAAGGAGACCTGCCCGCGGTAGGCGATCATGGCCCCCCGCTGGCTGTACACCTTCTGCCCCGGCACCAGCTGCGCCTCGATCATCTTGGAGTTGATCTCGCGGAACGGCATCAGACGTCACCGCCGATCGTGTTGCGCTCGCTGGGCTGCACGTAGACCAGGCCCTCGCCCTCGAAGCGGATCTGGAAGGACTCGCCGGAGCCCTCGCCGATCAGGGTGCGGAAGTTCACCCCGGACTGGAAGTGCTGCTGGAGGTTGCCGGTGTGCGCGATGTACGCGCCCGGGTCCACCGAGAGCGGGTACTGGGCGCTGACCCGCAGCACCACGGCCGGCCCGTCGGACATGATCGCGGCCTGGCCGCTGCCCTCGACGGTGGTGGTGAAGAGGCCGTTGCCGGTCGCTCCGCCCCGCAGGCCGGTGAAGGTGGTGCCGGTGCGCAGCCCGGCGTCGGTGCACAGCAGGTTGCTGGACTCGACGTAGAGCTTCTCGCCGTTGAGGTTGACGAGGTTGATCTCGCTCGCGCGGTCGGCGAAGAAGCAGGTGCCGTGCCCCTGCACCTCCATGACCGTCATCTGTTCGCCGGTGAGGCGCCGCGTCACCATGCCGCGGATGCCCTCACCGCCGCCGGACATCTTCTTGAAGGACATCTGCCCGTCGTACGCGACCATCGAGCCGTTCTTCGCTTTCACGGCGTCGCCGGTCAGGTCGACGGCGAGCACTTTGCTGCCTTGGAGTCGGAACTGAGCCACGGAGGAGACGTTAGTGGGCCCCGGCGCCCCCGAACAGGGCTCTGTGACCGATATCCGCCCCCCTGGTCCGCCCCGTCCCGTCGAACCGGACCCCCGGGTCAAGATCGGGTAAACCGGCGGGGACAATGGAGCCACGCACCAGCCCCCGGCCCGAAGGTTCCCCGTGGACATCAAGACCGCTTCCGCCCTGCACCGACTGCGCCTGATCTCGATCCCGGAGGCGCTGTCCTTCCCGGCGCTGCTGATCTTCGGTTCGCTGCTCAGCCGGATCTCCGACATCGACTACCTGATGCCGCCGCTGGGCGCCCTGCACGGCCTGCTCTTCGTGATCTACGCGGTCTTCCTGCTCGACGTGTGGAACAAGGCGAAGTGGCCCTTCAAGAAGGTCGCCCTGTTCTTCTTCCTCGCGGTGATCCCCTTCGGCGGGCTGTACGGCGACAAGATCCTGAAGCGGGACGAGGCCGCGAGCGTGGCCGCCGCCGGCGGTACCGCCAAGGAAGGGGCCGTGGCGTGATCGTCGCGTTCTCCGTGACCCCGCTCGGGGTGGGCGAGGAGGTCGGCGCGTACGTGGCCGACGCCGTCCGCGTGGTCCGCGAGTCCGGGCTGCCGCACCGCACCGACGCCATGTTCACCTCCGTGGAGGGGGAGGACTGGGACCAGGTGATGGACGTGGTCAAGCGGGCCGTGGCCGCCGTGGAGGCGCGTGCCCCGCGGGTCTCCGTGGTCATGAAGGTGGACATCCGCCCCGGCGTCACCGACGGCCTCACCTCCAAGCCGGCCACCGTGGAGCGCCACCTCGCCGAGGGCTGAGCCCCTCGCCCCTCGCGTCTTCGTACCGCGCCCCGTTCCGGCGCGAACCGTCCGTACCGTGCGGCCGTCGTCCCCCTCGGGGGCGGCGGCCGCATGCGTTCCCCCGGGCCCTCGCCCCGCCTCCGCCGGTCCGCCGGGCCGGCACTGATTGCCCGTCGGGCCGGACTGCGCTAGCCGGTTCCCGCGCCGGCCCGCGGTGCCCCCGGTTCCCCGCCCGCGGCGGCCGGCGCGCCCCCGCCCGGCCCCTCCCCGCGGTGCCCTCCGCCGCCCCCGTACCGGCTCCGCCGTCGGCCGCGTCCCCCGGACGGCGGGTGCGGGGCCCGGTCGCCGGGGATCCCTCGCTCGGCCGATCCCGGATCGACACGCCCTAATTTGTCCACTTTTGTGGGGGTATCAACTATCGGGTTCGAGCTCTGGAGGGACCGTGCGGCCGGAAGGCTACGACTACGAGACCCACAGCCGTCTCGCCGGCCCGCTCAGGGAGCCGGAGGCAACCGGGTACCGGGTGCAGTACCGCTCCCTGCTGTCGAAGGAGCCGCACCGAATACGAGCCGTCGCCCTGATGGCGCTCGCACCGGTGGCCGCCGCGGGACTGCTGCTCTACCTGGTGTGGCCCACGCACTGGACGGTCCGCGAGGGCGGGGACGCCTGGTTGGTCCGCTTCGACACCGTGATGCTGGTGTCGATCGCCCTGATCATGTTCTTCATGCTGGTCAACGTGGCCTCCATCGCGCACGCCACGATGGTCGCCCGGGACCCGATCCCGGTGACCCCCGAGCCCGGCACCAAGGTGGCCTTCCTGACCACCTACGTCCCCGGCAAGGAACCCCTCGGCATGGTCCGCGCCACCCTGGAGGGGGCCCTGCGGATCCGGCACGACGGGGAGCTCGACGTCTGGCTCCTCGACGAGGGGGACGACCCCCTCGCCCGCGCCCTCTGCGCCGAACTCGGCGTCCGCCACTTCACGCGCAAGGGCGTCCCCGAGTGGAACCGCGACAAGGGCCCGCACCGCGCGAAGACCAAGCACGGCAACTACAACGCCTGGCTGGCCATGCACGGCGACGACTACGAGTACTTCGCCTCCGTGGACACCGACCACGTGCCGCTGCCGGAATACCTGGAGCGGATGCTCGGCTACTTCCGCGACCCGGACGTCGCCTTCGTCGTCGGCCCGCAGGTGTACGGCAACTACACCGAGTCCGTCACCAAGGCCGCCGAATCCCAGCAGTACCTCTTCCACGCCCTGATCCAGCGCGCGGGCAACCGGTACGGCGCCCCCATGTTCGTCGGCACCAACAACGCCGTCAGGATCAGCGCCCTCAAGGCCGTGGGCGGCCTGTACGACTCCATCACGGAGGACATGGCCACCGGTTTCGAGCTGCACCGCCGCCGCAACCCCGGCACCGGCCGCTTCTGGCGCTCGGTCTACACCCCGGACGTGCTCGCGGTGGGGGAGGGGCCGTCCTCCTGGACGGACTTCTTCACCCAGCAGCTGCGCTGGTCCCGCGGGACGTACGAGACCCTCATCAAGCAGTACTGGAAGAGCCTCTTCCGGATGCCCCCGGGGCGCTGGCTCAACTACACGCTGATGCTGGTCTACTACCCGATGACCGCCGTCAACTGGCTCCTGGGCATCCTCAGCTGCGTGCTGTTCCTCTGGCTCGGCGCCTCCGGCACCCAGGTCTCGCCCTCGATCTGGCTGATGCTCTACAGCGACGCGGCCGCCCTCCAGATCGGCCTCTACCTCTGGAACCGGCGCCACAACGTCTCCCCGCACGAGCCCGAGGGCTCCGGCGGCCTGGCCGGCATGGCGATGTCCGCGGTCTGCGCCCCGGTCTACCTCCGCTCCCTGGGCTCCGCCGTCCTGCGGACCCGCGGCTCCTTCGTGGTCACCCCCAAGGGGGACGGGGCCAGCCCGGACCGGCTCTCCACCTTCCGCATCCACCTGTTCTGGGTGGCGGTGCTGGTGGTGTCCCTGTTCGCCTCGGTCCGCTACGACCACACCCACGCCGCCATGCGGACCTGGGCCGTCCTCGCCCTGGTGATCGCGCTCGCACCGGTGGCGGTCTGGGCCGCCGGACTCTGGCGGGAACGCCGCGGCCGGGCCCGCGCCGGCATCACCGCCACCCCCGCCCCGGCCCTCGCCTCGGGCGGCACCGGGGACGAGCCGGAGCCCGCGTTCGCCACGACGACCGGAGGGAACTGAGCCATGGCCTACCGGCCCTCGAAGAAACTCAAGAAGACCGCCCTCGGGGCGGGCGCCGTGGTGGTCCTCGTCGGACTCAACGCCCCCGCCGCCCTCTCCTTCGCGGAGGACCGCTACCACTCGTACAAGATCGGCCAGGGCAGCTACAAGATCCAGTACGGCTCCTGGTCCATGGTCGGCATGCCGCGGGAGTTCCGGGTCAACGCCATGCACGCGGCCCTCCTGCACACCGGCAAGGTGCTGCTGATCGCCGGCTCCGGCAACAACCAGAAGAACTTCGACAAGGGCACCTTCGACACCATCCTCTGGGACCCGTCGAACGACACCTTCAAGAAGATCCCCACGCCCGAGGACTTCTTCTGCGCCGGCCACTCCCAGCTCCCCGACGGCCGCCTCCTGGTGGCGGGCGGCACCGCCCGCTACGAGGTCCTCGACGGCAAGGTCACCCGGGCCGGCGGCGGCATGCGCGTCAAGAACGAGAACCCCGACAAGCCCGTCCACCTCAAGAAGGGCACCGTCTTCCGCTCCCCCTCGGGGGTGGAGTACGTCGCCCGCTTCGACGTCACCGTGCCCAAGGCCAAGCGCGAGTTCGACATCGGCTACTCCAAGAGCGGCCGCATGCTGCCCTGGAAGACCACCGTCAAGGCGGCCGAGGCCCGGGTGTTCGTCGAGGCCGCGGTGGACGGCCCCGGGGGCCTCACCACGCAGGCCGCCCAGTACGAGGTGGTCGGCCTCACCGGCAAGGACGCCGACGACGTGTACGGCCTCGCCGAACGCATCAGCGTGGACAAGCAGGACTTCCAGGGGATCAAGGCCGCCTACGAGTTCGACCCCCGGGCGGAGAAGTACATCCCCGTCGACCCCATGGCCGACGCCCGCTGGTACCCCACCCTGGTCACCCTCCAGGACGGGCGGGTGCTCGCCGTCTCCGGCCTCAACGACGTCGGCGACGTGGTGCCCGGGGACAACGAGATCTACGACCCCCGCACCAAGAAGTGGACCAAGGGACCCTTCCGCTATTTCCCCACCTACCCCGCGCTCTTCCTCACCAAGGGCGGCAAGCTCCTCTACACCGGCTCCAACGCCGGCTACGGGCCCGCCGAGAAGGGGCGCGAACCCGGCCTGTGGGATATCAAGACCAACAAGTTCACGAAGCTCGACGGGCTCACCGACCCCGACCAGCTGGAGACCTCCTCCTCGCTGCTGCTGCCCCCCGCCCAGGACCAGCGCCTGATGGTCCTCGGCGGCGGCGGCGTCGGCGAATCCCGCAAGGCCACCGCCCGCACCTCGATCATCGACCTCAAGGCCGCCGAACCCGTCTTCAAGGACGGCCCCCGGCTGCCCCAGGGCACCCGCTACCTCAGCTCGGTGATCCTGCCGGACGACTCCGTCTTCACCACCGGCGGCGCCTCCGACTACCGCGGGCGGGGCGCCACCGACATCCACAAGGCCCAGTTCTACTGGCCCAAGACCAACAGCTTCCTGGCCGCGGCGGCCCCCTCCGTCGGCCGCAACTACCACTCCGAGGCCCTGCTGCTGCCCGACGGACGGGTGGCCACCTTCGGCTCCGACCCCCTCTTCGCCGACAAGGACAACACCAAGCTCGGCAAGTTCGACACCCGCCTGGAGGTCTACACCCCGCCCTACCTGCACCGGGACCCGCAGCTGCGGCCCCGGCTCGGCGCCGGCCCCCAGGAGGTGGACCAGAACGGCCGGGCCACCTTCAGGACGGACCGGCCCGACCGGATCGAACGGGCCCGCCTGATGCGCCCCAGCGCCGTCACCCACACCACCGACGTGGAGCAGCGCTCCATCGAACTGGGCGTCAGCAAGGGCACCGACTCGGTGACCGTGGACGTGCCCGCCGACCCCTCCCTGGTCCCGCCCGGCTGGTACATGCTCTTCGTCACCGACGCCGACGGCACCCCGTCCGAGGCCAAGTGGATCCAGGTCAAGGCCAAGCCGGCCGGCTCGGACACGGACAACCGCAACAAGGCCCGACTGCGGCCCGGACTGTAGTCCGGCCCCGCGGCAGGACGCCCCGGCCCTCGGAGTTCAGGTCTCCGGGGGCCGGGGCGCGTCCTGGGTGCGCGCCGGTGGGCGGGCGCGCGGGCGGCGGTCAGTCGCGGGCGCGGCGGGCCAGGCCGAGGGCGTAGTCGGGCCACCAGGTGCCCGCCGAGGGGCCGCCCCGGCACTGGCCGTCCGATTCGCCGGGCCGCTTGATCCACAGGTAGGCGTCCACGAGGGCGTCCCCGGTGCGGTCGGTGGGCGGCGCCCCCAGGGCCCGGCCCGGCGGGTTGCACCAGGTCTGGCCCCGGTCCCCGGGCAGCGGGCCGTCCCCGTTCCGGCTGGTGTCGATCACGAAGTGCTTGCCGCCGGTCGCCTTCGACAGCTTCGCCCCGTAGGCCCGCCCCGCCGAGTCGGGCTGGAAGTTGGAGACGTTCAGCGAGAAGCCGTCCGCCCGCTCCAGCCCGGCCCTGAACAGCGGTTCCGCGAGGTCCGAGGCGTTCGGGATCCAGGCCGGGTTCCCCGCGTCGATGTACACCCGCGTGTTCGGCTGCCGCTTCAGCCGGTCCACCGCCTCCGACAGCAGCCGGTAGCGCTCGCCGTGGTGGTCGGCCTGGGTGCAGCCGTCGATGATGTGCGGGACGGCGTCCGGCTCCAGGATCACGATCGCGCGGGCGTCGCCGATGTTGTCGGCGAAGGCGCCGATCCAGCGCCGGTACGCGGCCGCGTCCGGGGCCCCGCCCGCCGAGTGCTGTCCGCAGTCGCGGAAGGGGATGTTGTAGGCGGTCAGCACCACCGTCTTGCCCGCCGCCTTCGAGGCCGTGACGGCCCGGCGGATCTCCGGCCCCGGATCGTCCCCCGGCCCCCACAGGGCCATCGGCCGTTCCGAGATCCGGCGCAGCACCTGCGCGTCGCTGTTGCGGCCCTGCGCCTCCCACTGCGCCACCTGCCGGGCCGCGTCCGAGTGCGGGTCCACCCAGAACGGGGAGGCGGGCGGGGCGGAGGCCGCGACGGAGGAGGCCGCGGCCGGGGAGGCGGGCGGCTCGGCCCGCTCCGCGTCCCCGGACCCGGAACAGCCCGTGGCCAGGAGCAGCAGCGCGAGGCCGAGGACGACGGGTCGGTGCCGATGACTTCGGTGGCCGGACATCCGGGACCCCTCGGGACGGCTGGCTGGGACCGGGCCATCGTGGCATATCGGTGCATACCGCCCCGCTCTACGACACCCGGGGTCCCTCTGATGCCGGGCCCCCCGCCGCCGCCAGGGCGATGCCCAACGGGGTCCGCTCGTACCGCACCCGACGCCCCTGCCGGTGCGTCGTCAGCAGCCCCGCCCCCTCCAGCGCCTTCAGGTGCTCCGAGACCGAGGAGGCCGCCAGGCCCAGCCGCAGCGCCAGTTCCCCCGTGGCCGCCGGCTCGTCCAGGGCGCACAGCACGTCCGCCCGGGTCCGACCCAGCAGCCGGGCCAGCGCCCGCGGCGCCGGATCGCGGACCTCGCTCCACAGCGCGCCCACCCCACGGGCCGGGTAGGCCACCGTGGGCTGCCAGGGCGGATCGAACCCGCCCGCCACCTCCGGCCACACGAAGGCGCTGGGCAGCAGGACCAGCCCCTGCCCGCCCGGCTCCCGGTCGTGCCGACCCGGCCGGTGCAGCGTCAGGGTGGCCGTGGCCTCGTCCCAGGACAGGTCCGGGTGCAGCCCCGCGAACAGCCCGGCCAGGCCCTCCGCCGCCAACCTCCGGGTGTGGAAGGCCACGTCCGCCTCCAGCAGGGCCCGCAACCGCGGCCAGTGCGGCTCCACCAGGGCCCGCCAGGCCCGTTCGGTCAGGTCCGCCAGCTCATCCGCCGCCCGCAGCGGATCCGCCAGCATCGCCCGGCCCGCGGCGCTCTCCGCCGCCCCCGGCGTGCACCGCAGGGACCGCTCCAGATCCGCCCGGACCGCCGAGGGATCCGCGCACGCGGCGCGCACCCGTGCCATCTCCTCCGCGAAGGAGCCAGCCGCGGACCCCGGGGGCGGACACAGGAAGTCCGGGGTGTGCCCGCGCTGCGGCATCAGCAGCCACAGCGGACGCAGGTCCAGCCCCTCCGCGGCCTCCCGGATCCGCCGCAGCCAGGGCCGGTGGTACCCCAGCCGCTCCGGACGCCGCAGGGTGCGCACCGCCTCCTGGGTCTCCCAGCGCGGGGAGATCGCGAACCGGCAGCGCAGCAGATCGGCCTCGCCGAAGCGCAGGCGGAAGACCACGACACCTCCCGGAGACGGAGACGGAGACGGAGACGGAGACGGAGACGGAGACGGAGGCGGAGACGAGAGAGACGGAGACGGATCGGTCGGGGTGGGCCGGGTCGACCGCCCTGCGGCGCCCCCGATTCGGGCAGGGCCGAATCTATCCCCTCCGGCGGGCCCCGCCCCCAGGCTCGGCCCATGTCCCCGACCGCCCCGCCCCGCTCCGCCGGGTACCTCTCCACGCTCCGCGTCCGGGAGTTCCGGCCCGTCTTCGCCGCGCACCTGGCCTCCGTGCTGGGGCTCGTCGTGGCGGAGATCGCCCTCACCGTGCTCGTCTACCGGCTCACCGGATCGCCCTTCCTCAGCGCCCTCACCTTCGCCCTCGGGTTCCTGCCCCACCTCGTCGGGGGCACCCTGCTCGCCGCGCTCGCCGACCGGCTCCCGGCCCGCCGGGTCCTCGTCCTGTGCGACCTGCTCTGCGCCGCCTGCGCCGCCCTGATGGTGCTGCCCGGCACCCCCGTCGCCGTGCTCCTCGCCCTGCGCTGCGCGATGGCCTTCGTCGGGCCCCTCTTCCAGGGCACCCGCGCCGCCTCCCTCGCCGACATCCTCGGCGAGGGCGAGACCTACGTGCTGGGCCGCTCCCTGCTCCGCATCGTGGCCCAGACCGCGCAGCTCGCCGGGTTCGGGCTGGGCGGCCTGCTGCTGGTGGCGGTCCCCGCGCGCGGCGCCCTCGCCGTGACCGCGGCGACCTTCCTCGGTTCCGCCCTGCTGCTCCGCTTCGGCACCGTCGACCGCCCGGCCCGGTCCGCCGGCGGTCCCGGCGCGGGCTCCCCGCTCGCCGGGCTGCGCGCGGTGCTCGGCGATCCCCGGATCCGGGTGCTGACCCTGCTGTTCTGGCTGCCCCCGGTGTTCCTCGTGGTCCCCGAGGTGCTCATGACCCCCTACACCGAGTCCGTCGGCGCGGGCACCGTCGCCCTGGGCCTGCTGATGGCGGCCCTGCCCGCGGGCACCATCGCCGGCGAACTGTGGGCCGGTTCCGCGCTCGGGCCCCGCACCCGGGCCCGGCTCACCGTGCCGCTCGCCGCCGTCAGCCTGCTGCCGCTGCTCGGCTACGCGTTCCGGCCCTCCGTGGCCCCGCTCGCCGTGCTCCTGGTCGTCACCGGGCTGGCGCACGCCTACACGATCGGGCTCGATCAGGAGTACGTGGCCGCCGTCCCCGAGGAGCTGCGCGGCCGGGCCATGACCCTGCTCGGCACCGGCCTGATGACCCTCCAGGGCGCCGGCATGGCGCTGGCCGGACTGGCCGCCGAGCTGTGGCCCGTCCACCACGTGGTGACCGGGGCCGGGGTGCTGGGCACCGGGTGCGTGCTGCTCCTGCTGGTGCGGCTGCGGGCCACGGACCCCCGCCGGACCTCCCGGAGTGCGGGACCGAAGAGCGAGACGGAGCTGACCGGGATATGACCGGGCGGTAAGGTCTGCGGGGTGCCCAAGCCGTTGAGTCTCGCCTTCGACCCCATCGCCCGTGCCGAGGAGCTGTGGCAGCGCCGGTGGGGTCCCGTGCCCTCGATGGCGGCGATCACCTCGGTCATGCGGGCGCACCAGATCCTGCTCGGCGAGGTGGACGCGGTGGTGAAGCCGTACGGGCTCACCTTCGCCCGCTACGAGGCCCTGGTCCTGCTGACCTTCTCGCAGGCGGGGGAGCTGCCGATGTCGAAGATCGGCGAGCGGTTGATGGTGCACCCGACCTCGGTGACCAACACCGTGGACCGGCTGGTGAAGTCCGGACTGGTGGCCAAGCGCCCCAACCCCAACGACGGCCGGGGCACCCTCGCGACGATCACCGAGAAGGGCCGCGAGGTGGTCGAGGCCGCCACCAAGGACCTCATGGCGATGGACTTCGGCCTCGGCGCCTACGACACCGAGGAGTGCGCGGAGATCTTCGCCCTGCTCCGGCCGCTCCGGGTCGCCGCCGGGGACTTCGAGGAGCGGTAGCCCGGGTCAAGATCGCGCAAAACGGGCGGCTACCCTCTTCGCATGAAGAAGAGCGTGCTGACCAGGTACCGGGTGATGGCCTTCGCCACCGCGATCATGCTGCTGGTGCTGAGCACCTGCATGATCTTCAAGTACGGCTTCGACAAGGGGGCCGACGTCACCTTCGTGGTCTCGCAGCTCCACGGCGTGCTCTTCATGATCTACCTGGTCTTCGCCTTCGACCTCAGCTCCAAGGCCCGCTGGTCCTTCGGCAAGATGATCTGGGTGATGGTCTCCGGCACCATCCCGCTGGCCGCCTTCTTCGTGGAGAAGAAGGTCCGCGCCGAGGTGGAGCCCCTCCTGGAAGGGGCGGGCGGACCCGCCCCCCTCAAGGTCTGACCTGCCGCGGACGCCCCCGCCGTCCCCTCAGCCGCCCGACGGCGAGGGGGTGGCGGGGGCGTTCGACGTCCGGGCCGCCGGCGCCAGCCAGTACACGTGCCCCGGGCTCACGATCTCGGTGACCGCCCGCCCGAAGTAGGTCGTCGGCTCGTGGATCCCCTTCTGGACGTCGGTGTTGAGCAGCACCACCAACGTGGTCTCCGGGTCCTTCAGGTGCAGGGTCAGCGACTGGTACCCGGGCAGCGAGCCGTTGTGGCCGATCCACCCGTTGACGTCGAAGATCCCGAGGCCGTAGCCCGCCTGCCCGGAGACCGGCATCGGATGGGTCTTCAGCCGCTCCGCCTGCGTGGCCGGGGTCAGCAGGGTGCCGTTCGCGAGCACCGGCGCCCACTTCCGCAGGTCGTCCAGGGTGGAGATCATCGCCCCGGCCGTCCAGGCCCAGGAGGGGTTCCAGTCGGTGGCGACCTCCGTCTTCCCGGACGCGGTCTGGTTCGTGTAGCCCTGCGCGTGCGGGGACGGGAAGGCGCTGTCCAGGGGGAAGGAGGTCCGGGTCAGTCCGGCCTTCGCGACGACGTCCTCCTCGATGACCTCGTTCGCCGGCCGCCCGGTCGCCTTCTCGATCACCAGCCCCAGCAGCACCAGGTTGGTGTTGGAGTAGTTGAACTGCGCCCCCGGCTCGAAGAGCACCGGCTCGGCACTGTCGAAGGCGTACGTCAGGAGCTGCCGCGGGGTGAAGGAGCGCTCCGGGTTCGCCAGCAGGGCGTCGATGAAGGGGGCCTGCTCGGTGTAGCTGGTCAGGCCGCTGCGCATTTCGGCGAGCTGCCGCACGGTGATCCGGTCGCCGTTCGGGACCCCGTCGACGTACGTGCCGATCGGATCGTCCAGGCCCACCTTCCCCTGGTCCACGAGCTGCAGCACGGCCGTCACCGTGAAGGTCTTGGTCTCGCTGCCGATCCGGGAGTACACCCCGGTCTCCATCTTCTCCCCGGTGGCCTTGTCCGCGACGCCGAAGGCCCGCACGTACTCACCGCGGTCGGGGGTCCACACGCCCACGATCGCCCCCGGGGCCCCGCTCTCCCTCATGGCCTTCTCCACCGCGGCGTCCAGCCGTGCCGCCACGGCCGGAGTCAGCTCCGGCGCGGAGCAGGGTGGGCTCGTCGATGCCGAGCTCGTGGAGGGCGCGCAGGGCGCCGTCCACGAGGCCGTCCATGACCTTCTCGT
>NZ_JBEOSD010000182.1:0-14881 GCF_040302735.1 Streptomyces sp. NPDC097619
TCCGCTGCGCTCCGAGTTTTAAGCGGGTCCCTACGCGCTGCGCGCGTAGGAGAGCGGAGCTCTCCGCTGCGCTCCGAGTTTTAAGCGGGTCCCTAGTGCTCTGACCGGGAAGGTTCACCGGGTTGAGGGTCTCCCGCTGTACTGCACGGAGGTCTTCTCGGTCGCCCAAAAGCGGAACATCGTGAGGGCCTCGGTGAGGTTGCCGGGGCCGCAAGCAGCGTGGAAAACCTTGTCGGATGTCCACGCCGAGACCCAGTCGTGCGTGGTGCGTTCGACATCCTGACGCGGGTATTCGTGCTCTTCGAGGTCCGTTTCCTCTAGATCTATGCGGACTGTCCAGCCTGGGTTGTCAAGCGTGTCGATCTTCACGCCCCACTCGTGCTCCCAGTCACCGTCGCACTGCGCCATGTACCAGTCCTGCAGCCAGCCCACGACATGTTCGGAATCGCTCATGGCAGGGATGCTAAGCCTGGGTTCGGAAGGTTTGGGGTCGGAGTGTCAGGCTGCGGTCGGACCGGTGGTGCCATCCCGCCTCCCCTGCTGGTCGGAAGCGACATCGCTTCCGACCAGCACAACGAGCAACCCGGTGAACCTATGCGGTCACAGCACTAGCCGCTGCGCGGCTAGGAGAGCAAAACTCTCCGCTGCGCTCCGAGTTTTAAGCGGGTCCCTACGCGCTGCGCGCGTAGGAGAGCTGCGCTCTCCGCTGCGCTCCGAGCTTTAAGAGTGTTTTCTAGGCGCTCCGCGCCTAAAAAAGTGAAGTGCCTTCGCTGAGCTTCGGTGACTTAAGAGGATTCCTAGCCCGCTGCGCGGCTAGAAAGGCGAAGCCCTCTGCACAAGCCTGTGGCCGGCCCTATGGGCCGGGGTCCTCCGCTGCGCTGCGGACTGGAAACGGGGGTCACTGCGCTCCCCTGGCCCTTCTGCACTGCGCTTCGAAGGGCTTGACTTTCCCTCTGCTTCGCTCCGGGGGCGGGACGGAAAGTGCATCAAAGTGATGTGGTGTGTGGGATACCGAAGAACACCGTACCACCGCCTCAAGACTTCAAGTATCTATATAGATAGCCAGAGCCGGCTACCGCGAACTTCCGGCAGGCCGGCTCCCAAGACGGGGCCGGGCCGTGGGCGGGTGCGGGACGTGCGGCCGGAGCCTCTGCGTGGAATCCGTCGAGATGGGGGCATGTGGCCAGCCGCGACTCAGGCTATGGAAGCTCGGCGGTTCCGATGAACTCTCCGGCACCGCCTGGACACTGCTCAATTCGGCATGCGGTGCAGGTGGGGCGTCATATCAACGCTCGTACCGCGAGCGTTCGTGTGTTTCCCTGCTCGGAGCGGAGGGAGCGGGCCTGTGGTCACCACCCGGCGTCGGCGGGTCGCCAGGTCCGTAGCGGTCACAGGGCGGGGGTGGGATCATGTCCGGCCGGCGCGCCGCAGTTCCGTTCCGTATTGAGTTAATACCTTCTCACGAAATAGTGCGAGGGTAAGCGCCTGAAATGGCACCTACCCTCGCCCAGATCTTGCATCAATCACGGAAGGCGAGTGAGTCGCCAACCGATCATCCCGTCGCTCCCCCGCTCACCGTCCACGCTTTTTACAACCAAAGCGAGAGAGGAAGGGGCCTTGGGAATGCGCTTGACTGCTGCACCCCCGTTACAGGGAATGGAAAAATCGGGGATCCCGGTTACCGAGATCTTCGCACTTCCCCTGCCTTCGATACAGACAATCTGCAAGTTATAGGAATCCCCAGCACTCAGGGGGTTCACTGCCGAAACACCGTCTGACGTTCGTTCAAATCCCATGGCCACAAACAGCGGGTCATCGGTCGGAACCTCAGACACACCCAAGGCTACTCGCGCAGCATTTTCCAGCTGTACGGACTCACCGGAATCAGCTGACTCGTTCGGCGCTGGAGAGGCCTTCGGTTTTGTCGGTGAGCCGGATGCTCCAGTACTCTCGGTGCAACCACTGAGGGCTACAGCGAACCCCACACATACCGCCAGCAACGCGAAGACTCTTCCACTTTTCACGAATTGGTCTCCCACCAAGTCCACCCCAGCTCACGCGTGGGGAGGGTCACGGTACCGCCCTTGATCTTGACCTTGCTACACCGATCGGCACTGGTCTTGTACTTCGCCCAGCCCATCTTGTATCCGCTGGCGCCGTACTGCAGGTGCCCGTACTTGCCACGGCTCACGCCGTGCGTGTAGGTGTGCCCCACCGTGTAGGCAAACTCGGCCCCGATCGCCACATCGACCTTCGCCTTGGCCTTCACCACGAGCCCACTGAATTCGGCCTCGCCACCCACCGTGATCGAACCCCGGACGATGCCAGCCTTCGTGACGGAGACCGTCATTGTGCCCCCCGGACCATCCTTAAAGGAAGTACCCGGCATCATGGACTTGACGAAGTAAGGCGTCTTGGACGTGATGTCAGTCCACTCCTTGTAAGGGTTGTCACAACGCGGAACCACTGGCGTTTCCGGATCTTCATTCACCTCCGGAAGAGCTGCCAACGGTTCATCGGAAAGCTGCTCGACCGACGTGGGGCCCTGGGCGTAGCTTGGCGCATCCTCAACACTTTCCGCAGGAACAGCGACCGCAGAACCACAGACTCCGGCGACAAGAGCCGCAGCAGCCAACGGCGAAAAGAACCAAGCCTTCTTCACGAACATTGAAAATCCCACCCCTTTGGAGACTGCTCCGCCTTACGGGAGCAGCTGCACCCTCCGAAGGTAGACCGTGTTCGATCACTCCAGAAGCGTTGCCTGAATGCCTGAGCAACATTTGAGGAACACCCGTCCAAAAAGTTTGATACCCGCCATTTGGTAAATAATTCAAGCCGATACCCGCTCGCCCCCGAACAGAGTCTGCGGACTCGGGCGATCATGCCGCCGGTTCCAGGAAGACGGCCCGCAGCGCGGAGGAGCTCCGGGCGGGCCGTCTACTGGTGCTCGTGCCTTCGCTGAACCTGCTCACCCGGACCAAGGACGCGTGGCGTGAGGGCGGCCGAACGGGCCCGATGGTGGGGGTGTCCTCCCTGTGGGGGTGGGAGGACGTGTCATTCCCGAACACCACGGATGTGGCCGAGCTGGTCGCCTGGGTACGGGCCTTCGACAAGGTCACCGTGTTCGCCACCTACGCCTCCCTCGGCCTGGGCACCCTGGAACGCGCCCACCGGGCCGGGCTCCTGGGGTGGGACATGATCGTGGTCGACGAAGCACACCGGACGTCCGGCCTGCTGGGAAAGCCGTGCGCGGTCGTCCACGACCAACCTGCGGATCCCGTCCCTGCGGCGCCTCTACATGACCGCCACACCCCGCCTGTGGCAGTTGAACAAGGACACCCGACCACGGGGCGCCGGGTGAGCTGGTGGCGTCGATGGACGACGACCCGACGGCCCCTTCGGAGCCCGCTGCTACACCCTGACCCTCTCCGAAGCCATCGACGGCGGCAGCTGTACCCCCTACCAGGTCGTCTGCGTCGACATCAACGACACGCAGCTTCAGGCCGCGCAGCGCGGAAAGCCGCTCGGACGCCGTCCGCGGGGCCCGCCTCGCGACCCTGCAGCCGCAGGACCCTGGTGTTCCACCACGTGGTGAAGGAGGCCGAGGCCTTCGCCGCCGGGCTCCCGACCGTCGCGGGCCGGCTCCACAAAGTCAGCCCCGCGGCCTACCCACAGACCATCTGGGCGGACTGGCTGTCCGGGGAGCACCGGCCGGGGCATCGGCGACGGGTCCTGGCGGAGGGGCCATCCCGCGCTCGGTCGGGTCGGGGTGGGGGCGTAGTCGGTGATCACCCGAACGTGGGAGCACTCCGTGCGGTGCAGGGTCCGCTTTCCCACGGCGTAGGGGTGACCGGCCGGGTCCCGGTAACGGGTGTACGCCTCGGCTCCGCGGCGGTGGGCGGCGTCGAGGTCCGGTGCCGCGGCTCGGCAGTCCGGGCAGTCGACCCCGCAGTCCGGACCGGGCCCGTCACCGTCTCGGACGGGCGTCGTGCTGATGGTGGACATCGCCCACTCCTTCGGAGGTCGGCCCCGGCCACGACAGGCCGGAGGCCCGCATGCTGCCACCCGGAACCAGCACCCGCGAACCGCTGGTCCCGCGAGACCCGCAGCGCCGGAGGGGCCCACAGGACGGGTTCTGGGTCTTCGGCCGGCAGCAAAAGACGCGGCGTCTGGCACCGAGTCAGCACATCCGGCCCCTGCAGCCTCCGGGCTACTCGGTGAGGGATTGCGCAGCGGGCCACGGAAAGAGGTTGAAAAGCATCAAAAGTATCCAAGCCAGGTGCCAAACAAAGGCCAGGATGCGTGCGGGAAGCTTCGGCACCGCCATGAGCCTGAAAGCCCAGTAGAGGGGTACGAGGCACAGCAGCGTCGTTGTGAAGGCGGCGCCTATCCGGTCGCTGACATCGCTGCCCTGAGCAGCGTGAGCTTGGCCAGTGAAGTACCAGAGCCCGACCACGGACAGAAGCGCCAGACCCAGCACGAAGGCCAAGGGTTTGTAGCTGCCTTTTGCCCAGAAGGACAGAGTTTCCGAAGCCGGCTCCCGGACGACAGCGGTAGTGGAGCCAGAGGTGGTTTTCGACGCGACGGCAACAAGCCCCAAGCGCTGAAAAAGCCCCAACCACGTCAGCTCCTGCCTCGGCCGGGTGGTACTGGACTTCGGGGGGGTGCCAGCGCGTTGGGCCGGTGCGAGGCGGGCGGGGCCGGCCGCGTGGAGAGCTGTGGCCAGGCGGGCCGGGCCGGCGGCGTCGAGGGTTCGTGCCACCAAGGTCAGCGCGGTCCGGCGTTCGGTATCGGTGCTGGTGGGGGGCTTGTCCAACGCGATGTTGGACAAGGGTTGGACACCGTCCTGGACGACTTGGACGGCTTGGACGACGAGGTGGGCGTCGGATTCGTCTTCCTCCGCGGGAGCGGCGCGCAGGCGTTCCTCTTCGAGGAGTGCGTCGTCTTCGAGGCCTTCGGCGGCGATGCGCTCCAGCTCGTCGTCGAACACGCTGTCGTCCGGGGCCTCACGGCTGACGAGTGCGACGGTCTGGGGCGGGATGACCACCAGGTCCCGCGCCTCCTCCTCCAAGCGGCGGATCTCCTCGTCCGCGAGCAGGGCTTCGGCCAGCCAGTACTGCTCCAGCTCCTCCGCGGTCATCCTGCGGTGGCGGGCGCGTTCCTGTTGGACACGTACCCGGCCCAGGCGCTCCCTGGCCTGCCCCATCTGCCGCTCCATGCGGCCCCGCTCGCGCTCGTTGCCGAGTTTCAGCTGAAGCTCGGCGTTCTCCAGCCGGCTCTTGGTGTAGGCGTGCATGATGTTCAGCTGATCGATCTGGCTCTGCGCCTTCGCGACCTTGCCCTTGAGCTCGATCACCTGCTGCAGCGCGTCATCACGCCGCTGATGCTGCCGGACGAGGGCCGTGCCGTGAGCTCCCCGTCGCTCGGTGTCGGCCTCCTTCCACAGCTCCCACGCCCGCAGCACCTTGGCCTGGCGTACCGGCCCCGGCTTCGTGAAGGACTCCAGGAGTGGGCCGAGGTGTTCCTTCGGGATGAGCTGGGAGCCGTTGAGGTAGTTCCCCCAACTGGAACTGCTGGGCTCGAACATCTCAGCGAGCTTGTGCACCGACAGACCGTCCGTCAGGTCGACCAGGAAGAGGGCCAGTCGGCCCCCCGCGGTCTCACCATCGACCTTGCGCTTGGGCGCCATCGCGTCCTCCCCCTCCGCTTGTCCAGCCATGACCAGCCGGTGACCACACCCCGCACCCAACTGACCAGGCACAACACCCCACACCGCCCTCTTGCACAGGCAATCGGCGGCACCATCCCCCCACGGCTCCATCGGAACAACCCAACGGGGAGAAGATCATGGAACTGTCGATGCTGTACGCCTTCCTCGGCCACGACGTCCTCGGAAACGCGGCCGCCGCACTCCTCATCGCCGGGGGCGGATTCATAGCCAAGAAGATCCGGAGCGCACTCCGCAACCGGAATGCCGGAAACCACCACGGCCGGCCATAGACGGTCCGGTGACCACCCGGTCCGGCGGAGGCCGGAGAGGGTGATGAACGCGCAGCTCCCTCACCCGCCTCGGTCCCGAAGCGGGTGGGGCCGGCCAGTGGAAACGGTGGCGGCCGGTACCCGGTGGTACCGGCCGCTGTCGCGCCCGAGGTCGGTCACGTGGCCTCAGAAGGCCCCGGAGATGCCCTTGACCAGACCGGAGAACCACCCGCCGCCGGGTCGGCGGGGGCGCGGCGTCTTGACTCGGAGCCGGGCGACGGGGGCCGGCTTGACGACCTTCTCGGTCTTCTCGGTGACCTGCTCGGCGGCCTTCGCGGTGACCGGCTCGGTGGTGCGTGGTTGCTCGGCCGCCGCGGAGCGGGGGGACAGGAGCTCCGGCTCCGGATCGGGCTCGTCGCGGGGTTCGGGGAGGGTGAGGACGGTGGCGAGGGTGGTCTTGGTGTGGTGGAGGTCCTCCTCCAGTGCGGTGAGCCGATGGTGGACGTCGTGCTCGAAGGCGCCGGTGCGGTTGGCCTCGATGCGGTCCCACGCCTGGAGCCAGCGCCGGACTTCCGTCTCGTCGGTGACCCCGCAGGCCCGGACGAAGTCCGCGAGGAAGACCCGGCGGCAGGGCCGGGACCCGCTCAGGACCGCGCTGAGGGTGCTGCGCGGCAGCACGGCGACGGTGAAGCGCTTGGAACGGTTCTCCAGCTCGCGCAGCGAGGGGTTCCCGGCCCGCAGGCGCAGGGCCTGCATGGCGTGGAGGAGGTCGACGGGCTCGGAGATGTACTGGAGAGCCTTGACCGAGCGCCGGGGCTGGGACGGGTTGGTCTTGCCGGGGGTCGGGACGGAGACGGCCTTGGTCCACAGCCGCTTCGCCTCGGTGATGTTGCCGCCGCAGGCCTTGGTGTACGCCTCGACGACGGGCCACGCGGGGATGCTGGGCTGCTTGCCGACGACACGGACGAGCTCGGCCCGGTACAGGGTGCTGCGAGAGATGGACATCCCCATCCGCTCAGTTCGGATCGCCACCTGGCTGACAGAGAGGCCCGAGGCCTGGCGCAGTGACAGCAGCCACTGCGCCAGATCCCGGGCGGCGTGCTCAGCCAGGGCGCTCGGTGCGCGCCCCATCCCGGTCTCCTAGGAGACCGGGCGGCGGGTGGAGAGGGTGTCGACCAGTCGGCGTATCAGCTCGATGCCGATGAGGCCGCCGACGGCGAGGACGGTGACGACGGTCTCGACCGGCATCCCGTACACGGTGAGCGCGGCGGTGAGGAGGATGACGATGACCACGATGATCGTGGCGGGCACCGGGACCAGGGGTCCGGTGCCCTTCGTCGGAGCCTCCACACACGCAGCCGCGCGCGTGGGCTTCTTCTTCAACTGTCACTCCTGAGGATCGTTGCCACTCGACAGGTCCATCAGCTGACCGACGGCCTTGCAGGACCGAAGGTCTTGGACCACCCCTCAGCGTTCAGGACCACTCTGTGCCCGTCTATACGCGCCGGCGGTGTCGTTTCAGGCTGTCCCACTGGAAGTTGAAATAACGTCAGTGCCGAACGCGCAGGTCAGCGCGGGCAGTCGCCGCGGCCTTCGGTGTCCGTTTCGGCCACTTGTCCCGGGTGCGGCGGACGACTGCCCTTGTCCCGGCAGGATGGAACCCTCAGGCTGCGACTCGTAGCCCGAATCAGGCGGGCCTCGCGAAGGGGGATGGGTGCATGCCAATCACGTGGTCGGAGCTGCCGCCGTCCCTCGCCTTCCACCTCGGGCTGCTCCAGCTCGTGCTGCCGGAGGCCGACCCCATCGCGTCGAGCCGCCCCAGGATCCCCGGGCGTACCTCCGAACCTCCGTGGCGCAGGCAGCGCCACCCGTCTCTCGAATGACCACGAGAGACGAATCCGGGTGCTCACCAGGCAGGCGCGGAACCCGTGCTCGCCACCCCGGGAGGACATCCCCGACCAGGCGCGGAACGGTGCCTCACCGGGTTGCCTTCTCACGCCATGTCCGCATGCCCGCAGGTCAGGCATGCCCTGGACGTGGCCAACTGCGTCCGCCCGTCTAGGGCGGATCGGTCTCCCCGGGCCGTTGCCACTCGACACAACAGGGGAACAGGCCGGGTCTCGTTGCAGCGAGTCCGGCCCTCGGTGCGGCCCCTCGGGCCGCACCCCGAGCTTTGCGACACCGTAGCGGGCGAAGGCGGCCGGAGGAGGGGAAACTCCCTGCTCACCAGGCCGCCGCCCGCTCCCACGAGCATGGGCCGAACGGGTGGCGGGACGTTTCACGTCCCAGCCGCTGCCGCCACGGTGAAACGCGCACCGACAGCAAGTCGGTCCCGCATTTCCGTGCCCGCTCCCGGGCGTGCGAGACCCCTCTCAGGACCGCCGCACCTCATCCACAAGGTCGTGGCGACAGTCCGTCAAACCCGACCGTCCGGATGCGGCTTCAGCAGCCCAGTGCGGGGCTGTGGTTTGAGGGGGCGGGCGGTCAGTGGGTCAGGGACGTGAGGACCTGGAGGGCGCGGGGGGCTTCGGTGTGGGGGACGAAGAGGTGGTCGTGGTGGAAGCCGGCGATGACGTTGCAGCTGAGGCCGGCTGAGGCCAGGGCGGTGGCGAAGGCGGCGGTGAGGCCGACGGCGTCCAGGGCCGAGTGCACTTCCAGGGTGATCCACGCGGCCACGTAGTCGTAGGGCAGGCCCTCTCGGTCGGCGTCCGCGCGGGGTAGGACGAGCGTGAGGCCTTCCTGCTCCCACATGGTGGCGACGGGGCGGGTGCCGGCTGGAACCTCGCCGGCCGGTGCCGTCGTGAAGACGTACTCGCCGTCGTTGAGGTGGGGGCTCATCGAGGTGAGCAGGGTGCGGAGGTCCTTCTCTCCCGACATGGGTTCTCCCGGGGTGGCGCGGCCGCTCGGGGGTGAGCGGGGGTGTGCGGGGGTGTGCGGGATGATCGTTGTTCGTCACCGTACGGGGTGCGGGGCTCGTGGGTTCGTTGCCGGGCCAGGCCGCGTGTGGGTGCGCCGGGTGGAGGTGTGTTGTGGTGGTCCCGTCGGGTGGATGGCTTGGGAGGCGCGATGGGTGTGCGGCGGGTCGTTCCCAATTTCCGGTCCGGGGATCCGGAGGGGAGTCGGGAGTTCTACGGGCTGTTGGGGTTCGAGGAGGTGATGAACCACGGGTGGATCATGACGTTGGGTTCGCCTTCGCAGCCGGCGGCGCAGATCAGCGTGATGCAGGAGGACCGGACGGCGCCCGTCACTCCTGATGTGAGTGTCGAGGTGGACGACGTGGACGCGGTGTATGCCGTCGTGCGGGAGGCCGGAGCCGAGATCGTGTACCCGTTGCGGGATGAGGCGTGGGGGGTGCGGCGGTTCTTCGTTCGTGATCCCGGGGGGCGGGTGGTGAATGTGTTGGGGCATCTGTGACAGCTGCCGGGGAGGGGTGAGTGGGCCCAGGGTGGGCGGGCGGGGCGGGGTCAGGGGGTGGTGTCGCGGACGGCTTGGGCTACTGCCGTGAAGTCCTTGCGGAGGATTTTGGAGTGGTTGCTCTTCACCTTGGCGCTGATGCGGATGTGGGGGTTGCGGGCGCAGACCGGGGTGAGGTTGGCGCGGATCTGCTCCATGAGTTCGGGCTTGCCGCCCAGGTTGCCGCCGGTGGCCAGGATGTAGTGGACGGGGGCCGTCACGCTGTCGAGGACCGGGTTCAGGACTTCCGGGGCGCAGAGTTCGTTGGCCTCGATGTTGATTTCCGCGTGCTGTGCGGCGGACATCTTGGCCGCCATGCCGAGGGTGCGGGCGATCGGGAAGATCGGGCCGAGGCGGCGGAACAGGGTGCGGATCTGTTGGCGGGCGGCGTCGTCGAGCCAGGAGTGCGGGAGGGCGCCGTCGACGGGGATCACGGCGGTGGTGCGGTGGGGGTTGCGCGCGGCCCAGTTGAGGGCGATGGCGGCGCCGTAGGACCAGCCGACGAGGGTGGCACGGTCCACGCCGCGGGCGTCGAGGACGGCGTCGAGGTCGCGGAGGCAGGCTTCGAAGGAGTAGTCGGCTGAGCGGCCGGACTTGCCGCGGGCGCGGGCGTCGAAGGTGATGTGACGGTAGTCGGGTCCCAGGGCTTTGATGACGCGGCGCCAGTGGGACTGGTCGGCGTAGCAGCCGTTGAGGTAGATGACCGGGTGGCCGGGGCCGCCGGTGTCGGTGACGGCCAGTTCGGTGTCCTCCACGTTGAGCGTTCCGGTCCAGGGGGTGGTCGGCTGGGTGGTGGGCTGGGTGGTCGGCTGCGTGGTGTGGGTGGGCATGGGGGGCTCCTGGGTGGGTGAAGCGGGTGTGGTGGTGGGGCGTTGCGGGGTGGGCACGGTGGGTCCTTCGTCGTGCGGGCGTGGGGGTGGGGACGCGTGGTCAGTTCGTGTGGGCCTTGATGTCGCCGTGGGTGGTGGTGGCGTGGAGGGTGAGGGTGGGGGTGGGGGCGGTGTTGGTGAGGGCGTTGTGGATGCGGCCGTGGGCGGTGCCGGCGTCCAGGGAGGCGGAGGTGCCGCGGGCGGTTCCGATCGTGATGTGGCCGTACTCGGTGCGGAGGGTGACGGTGCCCTGGTGGGCTTCGGTGACGGTGATGTCGCCCTTCTGGGTGATGAGTTCGGCGGGGCCGGTGAGGTGGGTGAGGGTGATGTCGCCGGCCTGGAGGGTGATGCGGGCGCCGGTGGTGGCGTGGAGGTGGAGGGTGCCGTGGGCGCTGTCGAGGGTGACTTCGCCGAGGTGGCCGGTGGTGCGGAGGTCGGTCGTCGCGGTGGTGGCGGCGAGGTGGGATCCGGTGGGGAGCTGGAGGGTGATCTCGGCGGTGCCGGCGGAGCCGAGGAGGTTCTTGTGCGGTGCGGCGGTGATGTGGAGGACGCCGTCGGTGTAGGTGGTGTCGATGCGCTGGGCGGCCTGGGCGTCGCGGGTCTTGGTGGTGTCGGCGGGGCGGATGTCGACGGTGGTGTCGGGGCGGTCCGTGGCGGTGAGGCGGATGAGTGCGGCGGGGACGTCGAGGACGACGGCGATGGGGGTGGGGGTGGCGAACTGCTGCATGTCGGACTCCTGTTGTCGGGGGTGGCCTTGTTGGGTTCGCGGCCGCTCCGTGTTGTTTCGACATCAGGAAAGCTACGTTGCGTTGACGGATCGAGCAAGTGTGGTGTTGCGTCAGATTGTTGTTTACGCTGGTGAGATGGGTTTAAGTCTTGCAATGGGGTGGAGGGTAACGCAACGTTGTGAAGGTGCCGCGTTGCAATGGATTGGGGGTGAAGGCTATGCTGGGGGTGTTCGGGAATCGAGGAGGACACAGTGCCGGGAGGCAGGCTCACCCAGCAGGAGCGACAGCAGATCGCGGTCGGGCTGGCCGATGGTCTCGCGTACGCGGAGATCGGGCGGCGGTTGGATCGGCCGACGTCGACGGTGACGCGTGAGGTGATGCGCAACGGTGGGCCCACGGCCTATCGGGCGGATCTGGCGCACCGGGCGACGGAGCGTCGGGCGCACCGCGGGAAGCGGGTCGTGGCGCGGAAGGCGGTGGCGGCGCCGCAGGTGGACGGGCGGGACGCCGAGGCCGTGCGGGAGTACGAGGAGTTGTTCACGACCGTGCTGATGGGGTCGGGCGTGCCGAAGATGATGGCGCGGGTGTTGTCCTGTCTGACCATCACCGATGCGGGGAGCCTGACGTCGGCGGAGTTGGTGCAGCGGCTCCAGGTGAGTCCGGCGTCCGTGTCGAAGGCCGTGGCGTACCTGGAGGAACAAGGGCTGGTGCGGCGGGAGCGGGACGAGCGGCGGCGGGAGCGGTACATCGTCGACGATGACGTCTGGTACCAGTCGATGATGGCGAGTGCCCGGTCCTCGGCTCAGGTGGTGTTGATCGCGCGTCAGGGGGCGGGGGTCATGGGGCGGGACACGCCGGCCGCCGTGCGGTTGGAGAACATCGCGCGGTTCGTGGATTTCGTGAGCGAGAGCATCGTGCGGGCGGCGGAGCAGGGGCGGGCGATTTTGCAGACGCGGCCCGGTGGGGCTTCGGGCGAGGGGTCGGGGGGTGCCGCGGGGGTCGATTCCTGAGGGCGCGCGGCTGCCGGGTTGAGTGGCGGGGTGGGGTGGGGTGGGGTGGGTGAGGGGCCGTTCGCGGGTGCGGGCGGCCCCTTCGTGCGTCGTCGTCTCCGGTGCGTCGTCGCCTTCGGTGGGTGGTGTCCGGTGGGTGGGTGTGGGGGCTGTCAGGTGTGGGGGCGGTGGAGGGCCAGGCCGTCCAGGACGATGGACAGGCAGGCGGTGAACTTGGTGTCGCGGGCGGCGGCGGGGTCCTGGCCGGTGGTGGGGTCGGTGTAGGCGGCCGACAGGTGTTCGTGGTCGGCGGCGGCTTCGGCGGCGGCCGGGAGGAAGCGGGCGATGAATTCGGCTTCGGTGGAGCCGGAGCGGGCCACGGTGGTGAGCCAGGCGGCTTCGGTGGTGGACATGCCGATGGTGTAGGAGAGCAGGACGTCGATGGCGCGGGAGGGGTCGGGGAAGCCGGCCGCGGTGAAGAGGGTGGCGAGGCCCTCGGAGTAGCGCATGAGGTTCGGGCCGAGGTAGGCGAGGCCGGCTTGGCCGAGGACCGCGGCGAGCCAGGGGTGGCGGAGGGCCGTGGCCCGGAAGGTGGTGGCGGCCTCGGTGGCAGCGGCGCGCCAGTCGGCGGCGGCGTGTTCCGCGGTGGGGACGGTCATCTCCGCGACGACCTCGTCCACGGCGAGTTCCATGAGCTCGTCTTTGGTGGCGACGTGGCGGTAGAGGGAGGTCGCGCCCGCGTTCAGGCGGGCGGCGAGCTTGCGCATGCTCAGGGCCTCGATGCCCTCGGCGTCGAGCATGGCGACCGCTTCGTGGACGATGGCCGCACGGTTGAGGGCGGGTTGGTCGGGTTCGCGGCGGCGGCGGGTCCAGACCGAGGGGACCGGTGGGGTGGGGGGCGCGGCGGACGGCCTGGTCGTCGTTGGCGTTGCCGCCCTTGTTGGCGCCGCCCTTGTTGGCGTTGCCGCTGCCGCGGTCGGGGCGCCCAGGGCGAGCCGGGGTGGGTGCGCGGCTCGGGTGGGGGGCGGGGGTTCGGGCCTGGTCATGAGACTCCCCTTCCTCGGCGCGTACGGCGTGCGCAGTTAGCGTACAGGGTCGGGGTACCGCGCACACTGTTCCGTTATGCATGCAGCGTTCGCAGAGAAGGAACAGTGTTCCGAGACGAGGAGAGCTCGGGGGCCGTGAGGGACCTTGGGGGCCCGGAGGGTTCGGAGGGCCTGGGCGTGGGGGACTTTGAGGTCGCGGAGGGCCTTGGGGTCGCGGACGGTTCGGAGGGTTCGGACGGTTGCGGGGAGGCTGGGGGCGGCGGGGTTGTCGTGGCCGGTGGGGTGGGTGTGGGCGCTGGGGTGAAGTGACCTGACCTGGGGTGGTGTCCGTGGGTGGGACTCCCCCGGTGGGTGTGGACCCCGGCGGGTGTGGACCCCGGCGGGTGGAGGAAGCGATGAGGCCGGTGCCCTGGTGGGCACCGGCCTCGGTTCCGTACCCGATGAAGGGGATGGCGTACGGGCACGGAAGTGGGGGGTTCGCTCGGTCCCGGGCGGGCCCGGGACCGGGGGTGGGGATCCGGCCGAACTGTGGCGGTTGGTGCTGGTGGTGCGGGTGGTCCGGCCGGGCGTCTGGGTGGGGGGTGGAGTGGTGGCTCCGCTCGGGGGCCGGGGTGGGGGCCTCGGGCCCCGAGCGGAGCCTGGCTGCGGGTCGGGTTGGGGGTCCCGGCGCAGCGGGTGGGGTGGTCTGAGTGGCGCGGTGTGGGGCCGCGGGTGGGTGGGGGTGGGGGATGACCGGGTGGGTGGTCAGGGGGTGGGGCGGAGGGGGAGGTGGACGTCTATCTGGGTGCCGGTGCCGGGGGTGCTGGTGATGGCGAGGCGGCCGCCCAGGGAGTCGATGCGGTCGGTCATCGAGCGGAGGCCCGGGGTGCGGTAGCCGGGGGCGAGGAGGGCGGCGGTGTCGAAACCGACACCGTCGTCGGTGATGCCGGCGTGGACCCAGCGACGGGTGAAGCGCAGGGAGACGGTGACGCGGGCGGCCTCGGCGTGGCGGAAGGCGTTGTCGAGGGCTTCGCGGACGGCGAGGAAGAGTTCGCGGCGGCAGACGTCGGAGAGGAGGCGTTCGTCGCCCGTGCACTTGAAGACGATCTGGGGAGCGTTGGCCGCGGCTTCGGCGGAGTTCGTGGCGAACTCCTGGAGGACGTCGGCCAGGGGCGGGAGGACGGTCTGTTCCTGGAGGCGGCTGGTGAGGCGTCGGGTGACGGCCAGGGCCTGCTGGATGGCGTGGCGGGCCGCGTCGAGGTGGGAGGTCTCCTCCGTCTCGATGGCGTGGAGCTCGATGCGGCGGGCGGCTGCGGCCAGGGCGGTGCCCAGTTCGTCGTGGACCTCGCAGGCGATGCGGCGGCGCTCCTGCCAGATGGGGTCGCCCTCCGCCGCCGCGTCCGAGGGGGTGGGGGACGCGGCGGCGATCGAGGGGCGATCGCTCAGCCAACTGCGGGCGTAGCGGGAGCGGTTGAGGCCGTTCTGCAGGTTCTCCGCGAAGCCGTCACCGACGGCGGCCTCCAGCCACGCCATTCCGGCGCCGCCGGTGTCGTGCCGGTGTGCGGGGGCAGCAGCGACGCTCACCTGTCTCCTCCTCAGTACCTGGTACTCGGCAGGGGTTCAGCCCGGAGAAGGAGGCTAGCAAACCGGCTGTGCGGTTTTCAATGGGTTACGGTCCAGGTATCTCCCGCGCCGAGGAGTCCGAAGAGGTCTCCCTTGCCCTTGAGTTGCACCGCCTCGTCCAGTTGGTCGGCCATTTGGGTGTCGTAGACGGGGCGGGTGGTGTCGCGGAAGACGCCGATGGGGGTGTGGTGGAGGGTGTCGGGGTCGGCGAGGCG
>NZ_JBEOSD010000183.1:0-14784 GCF_040302735.1 Streptomyces sp. NPDC097619
GGCCTCCGCATCGAACCCGCAGAAATCGAAACCACCCTCACCACCCACCCCCACCTCACCCACACCACCGTCCAACTCCGCGAAGACACCCCGGGAGTGCGGCGGCTCGTCGCCTACGTCGTGCCCGTGGAAGGGGCGGAGGTGGACGTGGCGGAGCTGCGGGCGCTGGCGGCCTCACGGCTGCCGGAGTACATGGTGCCCTCGGCCTTCGTGACGCTGGCCGCGCTGCCGCTGTCGGCCAACGGCAAGCTGGACCGCAAGGCCCTGCCCGCGCCCGCCGCCCCGGTGACCGCGGCCCCCGCCGCGACGGAGACCCCGGCGGTCGCCGTCGCCGCGACGACCGGGGAGCCGGCCGAGGTGCTGGCCGGACTCATCGCCGGACTGCTGGGACTGCCCGCGGTGGGCCCGGAGGACAACTTCTTCGAACTCGGCGGAGACAGCATCCTGTCGATCCGGCTGGTCGGCCTGGCCCGCAAGGCGGGGCTGACCGTGTCGGCGCGGCAGGTGTTCCAGCACCCCACCCCGGCCGGGCTGGCGGCCGTGGTCACCGTCCGCCGCGAGGACGCGGGCACCCCCGCGGCCCGCGTCCCGGACGGCGGCCCCGGACCGCTGCCGCTGCCCCCCGTCGCCCAGTGGCTGGCGGCCCGCGGCGGACCGTACGCCTCCTTCGGGCAGGCCCGCCTGGTGCGGCTGCCCGCCGGGGTGCGGCCCGAGCCGCTGGCCCGGGCCCTGCGGGCCGTCCTCGACCACCACGACGCGCTGCGGCTGACGCTGTCCGTGCCCCGACCCGGGGTGTGGAGCGCCGAGGTCCGGCCGGTCGGCGAGCCCGCCGTGGCGTCCGTCCTGGACCGGGTGGACACGGCCGGGCTGTCGGAGACGGAGCTGCGGGAGGTGCTCGCCCGGGAATCCGGCCGGGTCTCCCGCCTGCTGGACCCGGAGACCGGGAACGTGTTCCGCGCCGTGCACCTGGACCGCGGCCCGGACGCCTCCGGCCTGCTGCTCCTGGCCGCCCACCACCTGGCGGTGGACGAGGTGTCCTGGCAGATCCTGCTGCCGGACCTGAAGGCCGCCCACGAAGCGACGGCCGAGGGCCGGACACCGGCCCTGGAGCCGGTGCCGACCTCCCTGCGGAGCTGGACCACCCACCTCCTCGCGGAGGCCCAGCACCCGCGGCGGACCGCCGAGCTGGACCACTGGCTGGACGCCTCGGCGCCCGGGCTGCCGCTGCTGGCCGCCCGCGCCCTCGACCCGGCGGTCGACACCGTCGCGACCGCCCGGCGGCTGACCCTGCGGATCCCCGCCGCGGAGACCGCGCCGCTGCTGCGGCAGGTGCCCTCGGCCTTCCACGGCACCACCGGGGACGCCCTGTTGACCGCACTGGCGCTGGCCCTGGGCCGGCTCGCCGCCCGCCACGGGCTGCCCTTCGGCGACGGGTTCACCGTCGACCTCGAAGGCCACGGCCGGGAGCAGGAACTGCTGCCGGGCGCCGACCTGACCCGCACGGTGGGCTGGTTCACGGCGATCCACCCGCTGCGGCTGACCTGCCGGTCCTACGACCCGGAAGGGGTCCTGGGCGGTCGGGACGACGCGGGCGCGGCCCTGAAGGAAGTGAAGGAGCTGCTGCGGCAGGTCCCGGACGGCGGTGTCGGCGCCGGCCTGCTGCGGTACGCGAACCCGGCCACGGCCCGCCTGTTCGATCCGGCGGCCCGGCCCGAGGTGCTGTGGAACTACCTGGGACGCCAGTCCGCGGCCACGGAACCCGACTGGGGTCCGGCGGCGGAGGCCGACGCCCTGGCGGCCCGGCCCGACCCGATGCTGCCGCTGTCGCACCCGCTGGAGGTGCTCGCCGAGATCGGTGAGGGCCCCGACGGGCCGGAGCTCGGCGCGACGTTCGTGTGGGCGGGCGAGGCCGTCCCGCAGGAGGCCGTCACGGAACTCGCGGACGGCTTCCGGGCCGCCGTGGACGCCCTCGCCGCCTGGTCGGCGGACGGCACCACCGGGGGGTACACCCCCTCGGACCTCGACCTGGTCGATCTCGACCAGGACCAGATCTCGATGCTCGAAGACATGTGGAGGGCACAGCAGTGACCCAGGCTCGAATAGAGGACATGCTCCCGCTGTCCCCCCTGCAGCAGGGCATGCTGTTCCACTCGCTGTACGACGGTGCCGCCCCCGACGTGTACACGGTGCAGGTGTCGGTGTCCCTGGCCGGTCCGGTGGACGCCGACCGGCTGGAGCGGGCCGGGGCCGCGCTGCTGGTGCGCCACCCCAACCTGCGGGCCGGGTTCTGGCACGAGGGGGTGCCGCAGCCGGTGCAGTTCGTGCCCGCGCAGGTGCCCTTCGCCCTGGACCGGGTGGACCTGTCCGACGACCCCTCGCCCTCCGCGGTGCGGCGGGTGGAGCGGTCCGAGCTGAACCGGCGCTTCGAGCTGCACCGGCCTCCGCTGCTGCGGCTGCTGCTGGCCCGCCGCGGCCCCGACGACCACCTGCTGGTGGTGACGGTCCACCACATCCTGGTGGACGGCTGGTCGATGCCGCTGCTCGTCGGTGACCTGCTGGCCCTGTACGAGGCCGACGGGGGTCCCGGCGGGCCCGGCCCGGTCCGCCCGTACCGCGAGTACCTGCGCTGGTTGAAGGCCCAGGACGGCCCGGCGGCCGAGCGGGCCTGGCGGGCGGCGCTCACCGGTCTGGAGGGCCCGACGCTGGTCGCGGAGGCCGACGCCGGTCGGCTGCCGGTGCGGCCCGGGGTGCACCGGCTGCGGCTGTCCGCGGCGGACACCGCGCGACTGACCGGTGCGGCCCGGCGGCTGGGCACCACCCCCAGCACCCTGATCCAGGCGGCGTGGGGGCTCCTGGTCGGTTCGCTGACCGGCCGCGAGGACGTGGTGTTCGGACTGACCGTGTCGGGGCGCCCCGAGGACATCCCCGGCGTCGAGTCCATGGTGGGCCTGTTCATCACCACCGTCCCGGTGCGGCTCGCGGCCCGCCCGTGGGACACCGTCGGGGGGCTGCTCAAGCGCTTCCGGGACGAGCAGAACGGGCTGCTCGCCCACCACCACCTGGGCCTGCGCCTGATCCAGAAGCAGGCCGGGGGCGCCGAACTGTTCGACACCCTCGTCGTCGTCGAGAACTACCCGGTGGACCCGTCCGCCCGCCCCGCCCTGTCCGACGGGGTGCGGGTGGCCGGTGTGGAGGCCCGGGACGGCACCCACTTCCCGCTGACCCTCGGCGTGGACCTGGCCGAAGAGGCCGAACTGGCCGTGGAGTACCGGCCGGACCTCTTCGACCCGCGGACCGCCGGCCGGCTCGCGGAGCGCCTGGCGGGGCTGCTGGAACAGCTAGCCGGGGACCCGGAGACCCCGGTGGGCGCCCTGCGCGTGCCGGCCGCCGGGGAGCCGGAGGCCGAGCGTCCCGGGCTTCGCGGCGAGACCCGCGCGGTGCCCGGCGGCACCATCGCCGACCGGTTCGCCGAGCAGGCGGCCGCCACCCCCGACGCCTGCGCGGTGGTCACCGCCGGGGGACGCCTGAGCTTCGCCGCGCTCGACGCCCGCGCGAACGCCCTCGCGGACCTGCTGGCCGGGCGGGGCGTCGGCCCCGAGGACGTGGTGGCGCTGGCCGTGCCCCGGTCCGCGGACGCGGTCGCGGCGATCCTCGCCGTCCTCAAGACGGGCGCCGCCTACCTGCCGCTGGACCTCGACCACCCGGCGGACCGGCTGGGCCTGATGCTCGACGACGCCCGCCCGGTGTGCCTGCTGACCACGGGGGCCGCGCTGCCGCTGCTGCCGGAGCCCGGCGCGGACGGTCCCGAGCGGATCCTGATCGACGGCCCCGCGGCCCCGGCCGGCACCCCGGCCGCCGCCCGCCGCGCCCCGCTGCCCGGCCACCCCGCGTACGTGATCCACACCTCCGGCTCCACGGGTCGGCCCAAGGGCGTGGTCGTCACCCACGGCGGTCTGTCCGCCCTGTACGCCAACCACCTGACGGCCGTGTTCGGTCCGGCGGTCGCGGCCGCGGGCGGCCGCCGGCTGCGCGCCCTGCACACCGCATCCTTCTCCTTCGACACCTCCTGGGAGCAGCTGTTCTGGCTGGTGATGGGGCACGAGCTGCACGTCATGGACGAGACCGACCGACGCGACGCCGAGTTCACGGTGGCCTACGTCCGTGAGCACCGGATCGACGCGCTGGACGTGACGCCCACGCACGCGCAGGCCCTGGTGGAGTGCGGGCTGCTGGGGCGCGACGCGCACCGGCCCGGTCTGCTGCTGCTCGGCGGGGAGGGCGTGCCGGAGGCCCTGTGGACGCAGATCCGCGAGACCCCGGGCGTGATGTCGGTGAACCTGTACGGCCCGACCGAGTACACGGTGGACGCGCTCGCCGCGGACCTGTCCTCCTCGGCGACGCCGGTGGTGGGCCGGCCGATCGGCAACACCGCGGCGTACGTGCTGGACCCGGCGCTGCGTCCGGTGCCGGCGGGCACCCCGGGTGAGCTGTACCTGGCGGGCTCGGGCGAGTGCCGCGGCTACCTGCGGCGGCCGGGGGCGACGGCGGAGCGGTTCCTGGCCGACCCGTACGGTCCGGCCGGCGGGCGCATGTACCGAACCGGCGACCTGGTGCGGCTGCGGAGCGACGGGGAGCTGGAGTTCCTGGGGCGGGCCGACGACCAGGTGAAGATCCGTGGGCACCGGGTGGAGCCCGCGGAGGCGGAGGCGGCGCTGGCCGCCCTCGACGGGGTGGCGTCCGCGGCCGTGGTGGTCCGCGAGGACACTCCGGGCGTGAAGCGGCTGGTCGGCTACGTGACCGGTGCGGTGGACCCGGAGGAGGCGCGGGCCGTGCTGGCCGGGCGGCTCCCGGAGTACCTGGTGCCGTCCGCGGTGGTGGTGCTGCCGGTGCTGCCGGTGAACGTGAACGGCAAGCTGGACCGCAAGGCGCTGCCGGCGCCGGTGCTGTCGGGCCGGGCCGCGTCGCGGCCGCCGCGGGGGCCGCGCGAGGAGGCGCTGTGCGCCGTGTTCGCGGAGGTCCTGGGGGTCACGGAGGTCGGGGCCGGGGACGATTTCTTCGCGCTGGGCGGCGACAGCATCGTGTCGATCCGGTTGGTGGCGCGGGCCCGCAAGGAGGGGCTGCTGCTGTCGCCGCGCGACGTGTTCGAGCGGCGGAGCCCGGCCCGGCTGGCCGAGGCGGCCGGGGCCGTGGGCGCCTCGGGGGAGGGTTCCGGGGTCCTGGCGGCGACGGGTCCGCTGGTGGAGCTGTCGGAGGCGGAGCGCGCCGTGCTGACGGGGGCCTTCCCCTCGGCGGGCGAGGTGCTGCCGCTGGCTCCGCTGCAGGAGGGCCTGTACTTCCACGCCCGCCTGGACGACCAGGCGCTGGACGTGTACCTGATGCAGAACTTCGTGGAGCTGCGGCACGAGGTGGACGTGGCGGCCCTGCGGGAGGCCTTCGACGCGCTGCTGCGCCGGCACCCGAACCTGCGGTCGGGTTTCTGGCACGAGGGGCTGCCGCATCCGGTGCAGGTGGTGCCCGAGGCGTGGGAGCTGCCCTGGCGGGTCCTGGACTGGTCGCACCTGGACCGGGCCGGTCAGGACGCCGCGCTCAAGGAGTTCTCGCTGGCGGACGCGGCGGAGCGGTTCGACCTGGGGGCGCCGCCGCTGGTGCGGATCACCCTGCTGCGGATGGCGGCGGGCCGGTTCGTGCTGTGCGTGACGCAGCACCACATCCTGACGGACGGCTGGTCGGAATCCCTCTTCTTCGAGGAGCTGTTCGGGCTGTACGGGGCGCGGGGCGCGGAGGCGGGGCTGCCGCCGGTGACCCCGTACCGGGACTACCTGCGCTGGCTGTCGGCGGTGGACACCGAGGAGGCGGTGCGGGCCTGGCGCGGGCACCTGGCGGGCCTGGAGGAGGGCACGCTGGTGGCGGAGGACGATCCTTCGCGGCCGCCGGTGACGGCGGAGGTCGTGGACCTGTCGTTGGACGAGGCGGAGTCGGACCGGCTGCGGGAGTTCGCGCGGGGGGCCGGCGTCACGTTGAACACGGTGCTGTCCACGGCGTGGGCGATGACCCTCGCCGGGATCACCGGCCGGGACGACGTGGTGTTCGGTGCCACGGTGTCGGGGCGTCCGGCGGGTCTGCCGGGCGTGGACCGGATGATCGGCATGTTCATGAACACGCTGCCGTTCCGGGTGGCGCTGCGGCCGGCGGAGCCGGTGCGGGACCTGCTGGTGCGGATCCAGGCCGAGCACGCGGACCTGTTGCCGCACCACTACACGGGGCTGGGACGGATCCAGCGGGAGACCGGCATCGGCCGGCTCTTCGACACGCTGTACGTGTTCCGGAACACGCCGTTGGACGACTCGGCCCGTGAGGAGGCCGTGGCCGAGCACGGGATCGGTTGGACGCACAGCGTGGACGGGACGCACTATCCGCTGACGCTGGCGGTGACCCCGGGCCGGGCCCTGGAGCTGACGCTGGGCTACCGGCCGGACCTCTACGGGCCGGAGACGGCCCGGCTGCTGGCGGGCCGGATGGCGGTGCTGCTGCGGGCGCTGGTGGCGGACGGTTCGCTGCCGGTGGGTCGGCTGGACGCGCTGTCGACGGCGGAGCGGGCGGGGCTGCTGGAGCTGGGTGACGACACCGGGCACGAGGTGCCGGAGGTGTCGGTCGCGGACCTGTTCTCCGCGCAGGCGGCCCGGACGCCGGGGGACACGGCCCTGGTCTTCGGTGCGGAGCGGCTGAGCTACGCCGAGCTGGAGGCACGGGCGAACCGGCTGGCGCGGGCGTTGCGGGCGCGCGGCGCGGGTCCGGAGCGCGTGGTGGCGCTGGGGCTGCCGCGGTCGGCGGAGTTCGTGGTGGCGCTGTTCGCGGTGCTGAAGACGGGGGCGGCGTACCTGCCGCTGGACCTGGACCACCCGGTGGACCGGCTGGCCGCGATGGTCGAGGACGCCGGGCCGCTGTGCCTGGTGACGACGGGCGCGGTGTCGGATCGGGTGCCCGAGGTCGCCGGGGTGCCGGCGCTGGTGCTGGACGCCCCGGAGACGGTGGCGGAGGTGGCCGCCCTGGACGGGTCCGCGCTCGCGGAGGCGGAGCTGACGGAGCCGCGGGACGGCCGGCACCCCGCGTACGTGATCTACACCTCCGGTTCCACCGGCCGTCCCAAGGGCGTGGTGGTGCCCTACGCGGGTCTGACGAACATGCTGGTCAACCACCGGGAGCGGATCTTCGCTCCGGCGGTGGAGCTGGCCGGCGGGCGCCGCATGAAGGTGGCGCACACGGTGTCCTTCGCCTTCGACATGTCGTGGGAGGAGTTCTTCTGGCTGGTCGACGGGCACGAGGTGCACGTGATCGGGGAGGAGCTGCGGCTGGACCCGGCGGCGCTGACCGCGCACTACGACCGGGTCGGCATCGACGTGGTCAACGTGACCCCCTCGTACGGGCAGCAGCTGGTGGACGCCGGGCTGTTGGACTCCGGGCGGCACCGGCCGACGCTGGTGCTGCTGGGCGGTGAGGCGGTGCCGGACTCGCTGTGGACGCTGCTGGCGGAGACGCCGGGCACGATGGCGTACAACCTGTACGGGCCGACGGAGTACACGATCAACGCCCTGGGCGCGGACGTGGCGGACAGTTCCGGTTCCTGCGTGGGCCGTCCCATCTTCAACACCCGTGCGTACGTGCTGGACGGGTCGCTGCGGCCGGTTCCGGAGGGCACGCCCGGGGAGCTGTACCTGGCGGGCGCGGGTCTGGCCCGCGGCTACCTGGGGCGGCCGGCCCTCACGGCGGAACGATTCGTCGCCGATCCGTACGGGGAACCGGGCACCCTCGCCTACCGCACCGGTGACCTGGTGCGCTGGCGGGCCGACGGCGGCCTGGACTACCTGGGCCGGGCCGACGACCAGGTGAAGGTGCGCGGTTTCCGCATCGAGCCGGGCGAGATCGAGTCGGTGCTGGCGGGGCTGCCAGACGTGGCGGCGGCCGCCGTGGTGGTGCACGCCTCCGCGGCGGGCGTGAAGCGGCTGGTGGCGTACACCGTGCCGGCGGCCGGGTCGACCGCCGTGCCGGGCGGGCTGCGGGACCGGTTGGCGGCCGTGCTGCCGGAGTACATGGTGCCCTCGGCGTTCGTGGAACTGTCGGCGCTGCCGCTGACCGTGAACGGCAAGACGGACCGCGCGGCCCTGCCGGAGCCCGACTTCGGTGACGGCAGCGGCCGGCCGCCGAAGGACGCCCGCGAGGAGGTCCTGGCGGGCCTGTTCGCGGAGGTGCTGGGCTTGGAGCGGGTCGGCGTGGAGGAGAACTTCTTCGCGCTGGGCGGGCACTCGCTGCTGGCGATGCGGCTCGTGGCCCGGATCCGCGCCGAACTGGGCGTGGGGCTCCAGGTGGGCGCCGTGATGTCGGCCCCGACGGTCGCCGACATCGCGGCCCGGATGGCCGGGGAGGCCCGGGACGACGCGCTGCGGGTGCTGCTGCCGCTGCGCGAACGGGGCTCGGCCGCACCACTGTTCTGCTTCCACCCCGCTTCCGGCTTCGCCTGGCAGTACGCCGGCCTGCTGAAGTACCTGGACCCCGACCGGCCGGTGTACGGCGTGCAGTCGCCGGGGCTGTCCGGGGAGCGGCCGGAGTGCGCGGACGTGGCGGAGCTGGCCGGACGGTACCTGGCGGAGATCCGCACGGTGCAGCCGGAGGGCCCGTACCACCTGCTGGGCTACTCCTTCGGCGGGACGGTGGCCCACACCCTGGCCGCCCTGCTCCAGGAGGCGGGCGAGGAGGTGGCCTTCCTCGGGCTGCTCGACGCCTACCCGCCGGAGACGGAGGACTGGTCCTACGCCGACGACCCGCGGTGGCGGGAACGGCTGGAGGTGGAGGAGTCCGGCTTCCTCCTGTCGGTGGCCGGGTTGGACGCCGCGGAAGGGCCGGAGGGCACCGCGCCCGCCGACCGGGAGGAGCGGATCGCCGCGATCCGCGACAGCCGCGGCCTCCTCGCCGGATTCGACGAGCGGCTCCTCGACGCCATCGTGTCGGTGAACGTGGACTGCGTGCGGCTGCTGTCCCGCAGCAGGAGCCGGCACTACCGCGGGGACGCCCTGTTCTTCACGGCGGCCCGCTCCACCCCCGCCGAGCAGGCACCGGCCCTCGTGTGGCCGGCCTTCCTCGACGGACGGCTGGAGGAGCACGTCCTGGACCTGGGCCACGACGAGCTGATGTCCCCGGCGGCACTGGCGCAGATCGGGCCGGTCCTCGCCGACGCGCTCGCGGCGCGCCCCGCCGCCACCCCTGCCACGCCGGTCTCCCCGGCCGCCCCCGAGGCCGGCTGAGACCCCTCCCCCGCCGGGGCCCGCCCCGGGACACCGTCACCGTCCCCCGGCGGTGCCGTCCCGGGGCGGGCCCCGGCACCCCGCCCGACCACGCCCTCTCCGATCCGCACACCGCCCGACCCGTTTCCCCTCCGGACCCTCCGGAGCCCTCGATGTGGAGGAACCAGATGTCCCACGCCGCAGCCCCCCGGTTCGCGGGCCGGGTCGCCTTCGTCACCGGTGCCGGTCGCGGCATCGGCGCGGCGGTCGCCCGCACCCTGTACGCCCACGGCGCCTCGGTGGCCGCCACCGACCTCGACGGGGAAGCCGTCGAGGAGCTGGCCGCCGGGCTGACCGCCCCGGACGCGGGCCTCCCGGCGCACGGCCGGTTCCTGGCCCGCCGACTGGACGTGGCCGACCCGGCCGCGGTGCGCGCGGTGACCGCCGAGGCGGCCCGGGAACTCGGCCCGGTGGACACCCTGGTGAACGTGGCCGGGATCCTGCGCACCGGACCGGCCGCCGGTCTGGACGACGCCGACTGGGCGAGCCTGTTCGCCGTGAACGCCTCCGGGGTCTTCCACACCGCGCGCGAACTGGCCCCCGCGATGGCCGGGCGCGGCCGGGGCTGCATCGTCACGGTGGCCTCGGACGCGGCGGGCGTGCCCCGGGCCGGGATGGCCGGGTACGCGGCCTCGAAGGCGGCCGCGGCCATGTTCACCAAGTGCCTGGGTCTGGAGTACGCCCGCAGCGGGGTCCGCTGCAACGTGGTCGCGCCCGGCTCCACCGACACCCCGATGCAGCGATCGCTGTGGGACGGGGACGAGCTGCCGCCCCGGGTCCTGGAGGGGGACCCGGCCCGGTACCGCAACGCGATCCCGCTGGGCCGGATCGCCGACCCGCAGGACGTGGCCGACGCCGTGGCCTTCCTGGTCTCCGACGAGGCCCGCCACCTCACGATGCAGCAGCTGTACGTGGACGGGGGCGCCTCCCTGCGCTGACCGGTCCGCCCGACGCGGCGCAGGCGCCGGGCGTGACACGTCACGTCGCACTGTCACACGTCACACCGCCCTTTCACACATCACGCAACACCAGCACACGTCACACCACAGCAGCACACCGCACCACAACCGCGCAGTCCCCGGCCCCCGTCGGGCCCACCGGGTCCGTGCCGCCCGCGCACCGCACCGGTGCCGGCCGTCCGGCCGACCCGCTTCCCACCGCCGTTCCCCCTGCCGAGACCCGCGCACCGATCGTGCGCGGCAGCCCCGAGGAGTCACCGTGCCGACGGTCCGTCCAGTCGCCGCTCCCCCCGTCCCCACCGCCCTCCCGTCGGACCACCCCGCCGTCGGCGCCGCCACCGGCCTGCTCGCCGGCTACCGGCCCGGCGACCGCTTCCTGGCCACCCCCACCCGCACCCTGCTGGCCCAGGGACCGGCCGCGGTCCTCCCCGAGGACGGCACCCCGCTCCCCGAGCGGGTCCGCGCCGCCCTGGAGTCGGCCCGGCACTCCGGCCGCGAACGGCCGCTGGTGCTCGGGGCCATTCCCTTCGACAGCTCCGCCCCGGCCGCCCTGGCCGTGCCCGCGGAGCTGCGCACCGGCCCGCCGCTGGCCGCCGACCCGCTGATCATGCTGCCCGCGGACCCCGCCGAGGAGCTGGACTGGCAGGTGGCCGAGGTGCCGACGGCCGACGCCTACGCGGACGCGGTGGCCCGGGCGGTGGCCCGGATGGAGGCGGGCGAGGCCGAGAAGGTGGTGCTGGCCCGCACCCTGGAGGTGTCCGTCCCCGGCCGCCGCCCGGAACTGGCTCCGCTGCTGCGCCGTTTGGCCCGACGGGACCCCGCCGGCTACACCTTCGCGCTGCCCACGGGCCCCGGCCGCACCCTCCTCGGGGCCAGCCCCGAACTGCTGGTGTCCCGCCGCGGCGGCCGGCTGATCGCGAACCCGCTGGCCGGCTCGGCCCCCCGCAGCGCCGACACCGCCGAGGACGTGCGCCGGGCCGCGGCCCTGCTGGACTCGCCGAAGGACCTCCACGAGCACGCCGTGGTCGTGGCGCAGGTCCGCGAGGCCATGGCGCCCTTCGCCGCCTCCATCGAGGTGCCCGACCGGCCCTCGCTGGTGCGCACCGCCGCCATGTGGCACCTCTCCACCACGGTCACGGCCACCCTGGCCGACCCGGCGACCACCGCCCTGGACGTGGCCCTCGCCCTGCACCCCACCCCCGCCGTCTGCGGCACCTCCACGACCGCCGCCCGCCGGATCATCTCCGAACTGGAGCCCTTCGACCGGGGGTTCTTCACCGGCATGGTCGGCTGGCAGGACGTGACGGGCGACGGCGAATGGGTGGTGACCCTGCGCTGTGCCGAGGCCGAGGAGGGGCTGCTGCGGCTGTACGCGGGCGCGGGCGTGGTGCCCGCCTCAGACCCGCGCGCCGAAGCGGCCGAGACCGCCGCCAAGTTCCGTACCTTCCTGACCGCCGTGGGAGCCGCCCTGTGACCGCCGAACCGGACTTCGTCCCCACCCCCGGCGACGGACTGCCGCTCTACCCGCAGGAGTTCGCCGAGCGCTACCGGGCCGCCGGCCACTGGCGGGGCGAGACGATCGGCGGGATGCTGCGCGAGCGGGCCGCCGCGCATCCGGACCGGGTGGCCGTGGTGGACCCGGCGGGCGGCCCCGACGGGGGCCGCCGCGCCTGGACGTACGCCGAACTGGACCTGCGCGCGGACCGGTTGGCCGCCGGGTTCATCGCCCGCGGGCTGCGGCCCGGGGACCGGGCGGTGGTGCAGCTGCCCAACACGGCCGAGTTCTTCGAGGTGGTCTTCGCGCTGTTCCGGGCCGGGGTGGTCCCGGTGTTCGCGCTGCCCGCCCACCGGCAGTCCGAGATCGGGTACTTCTGCTCCTTCACCGGCGCCACCGCCTACGTCGGCCCCGGCCGGCTGGCCGGTTTCGACCACCGCGAGCTGGCCGCCGCCGTCACCGCGGACTGCCCGGACCTGCGGCACGTGTTCATCGCCGACCCCGACCCCGGCCCCTTCACCGCCCTGGCCGAGGTGCCCGTGGACGCGCCCGCCGGCGGCACCGGGCACGGGCCCGACCCGGAGGGCCTGGCCTTCCTCCAGCTGTCCGGCGGCAGCACCGGCGTGCCCAAGCTGATCCCGCGCAGCCACGACGACTACCTGTACTCCGTGCGCGCCTCCAACGAGATCTGCGGGGTGGACGCCGACTCCGTGTACCTGGTGGCCCTGCCCGCCGCCCACAACTTCCCGCTGTCCTCCCCCGGTTCGCTGGGCGCCCTGTACGCGGGCGGCCGGGTGGTGCTGTGCCCGCAGCCCGCTCCGGAGACCGCCTTCCCCCTCATCGAGGCGGAGGGGGTGACCGTCACCGGGCTGGTGCCCCCGCTGGCCCTGCTGTGGACCGGCGCCGCCGCGGACACCGACCGCGACCTCGGCTCCCTGGACGTGCTGCTGGTGGGCGGGGCGAAGTTCTCCGAGGAGGCCGCCCGCCGGGTCGGGCCGGCCCTCGGCTGCCGCCTCCAGCAGGTCTTCGGCATGGCGGAGGGCCTCGTCAACTACACCCGCCTCGACGACCCGGAGGAGCTGGTCAACGGCACCCAGGGCCGGCCGATCTCCCCCGACGACGAGGTCCTGGTCGTGGACGACGAGGACCGCCCGGTGCCGCCCGGCACCCCCGGGCACCTGCTGACCCGCGGCCCGTACACCATCCGCGGCTACTGGCGGGCCCCCGACCACAACGCCCGGTCCTTCACCGCCGACGGCTTCTACCGCACCGGCGACCTGGTGCGGGAGCTGCCCGGCGGGCACCTGGTGGTCACCGGCCGCGCCAAGGACCAGATCAACCGGGGCGGTGAGAAGATCGCCGCCGAGGAGGTGGAGAACCACCTCCTGGCCCACCCCGCGGTCCACGACGCGAACGTGGTCGCCGAGCCCGACGCCTACCTCGGCGAGCGGACCTGCGCGTACGTGATCCTCCGCGAGGGCGCCGAGCCGCTGCGCCCGGCCGCGCTCAAGTCCTTCCTGCGGGGCCGCGGTCTCGCCGGCTACAAGGTGCCGGACCGGATCGAGTTCACGGCCGCCTTCCCCACCACCGGCGTCGGCAAGGTCTCCAAGAAGGACCTCCGCGCCGCGGCCGCCCACCCCGGCACGGGCTGACACCCCGCCCCCGCCTCCCGCCCCGCCCTCCCCGCGACCCGACCGAACGGAAGACCCCCATGGCCCTGCCCCGCATCGACGCGTACGAGCTGCCCACCGAGCGCGACCTGCCGACCAACCGGGTGGACTGGAAGCCCGATCCGTCCCGCTCGGTGCTCCTCGTGCACGACCTCCAGAACCACTTCCTGTCCGCCTACGGCCCCGGCTCCCCCACCGTCGCCGTCCTCCTCGACCGGGTGGCAGCGCTGCGCGCCGCGGCCGACCGGGCCGGGGTACCGGTGCTGTGGACCGCCCAGCGCGGCGGCCAGAGCCCCGAGGAGCGCGGCCTCCAGCAGGATTTCTGGGGCTCCGGCCTGCCCGCCGACCCGGTGGCCGAGGCCATCCCCGCGCAGGTGGCCCCCGCCTCCCCGGATCAGGTCCTCACCAAGCGGAAGTACAGCGCCTACGTGCGCACCGGGCTCGCCGAGCGGATGGCGGAACTGGGTCGGGACCAGCTGGTCATCACCGGCGTGTACGCGCACATCGGGGTGCTGATGACCGCCGCCGACGCCTGGATGCGGGACGTACAGGCCTTCCTGGTGGCCGACGCCGTGGCGGACTTCTCGGCCGCCGACCACCGGATGGCCCTGGAGTACGCCGCCGGCCGCTGCGCCTCCGTCACCACCGCCGAGCGGGTGGCCGCCGCCTGGTAGCCGCCCGGTCACCCGGCCCGGCCCCGCTCCCCGCCGCCGGGCCCGCCCTCCCCCTCCTGACCGCACCACCGGAAAGACCCGCACCTCCGCACTACCACATCCCCGTCCCCACCTCCCCCACACCCAGAGGAGTTCCCCATGACGGACCGTCTGTCCGCCGCCCAGCCCTATGCCCTGGGCCTGTTCCGGATCGTCACCGGCCTGCTGTTCGCCTGCCACGGCGCCGCTTCCCTGTTCGGCGTGCTGGGCGGCGCGCACGGCGGCGGCACCGTGGCCTTCGGGGCCTGGCCGTACTGGTACGCGGCGGTGATCCAGCTGGTCTGCGGCGCGCTGGTGCTGCTCGGCGCGGGCACCCGCAGCGCGGCCTTCCTGGCCTCCGGCTCGATGGCCTACGCCTACTTCGTCAGCCACCAGGGCGACGCCCTGTGGCCGCTGCAGAACGGCGGCGAGTCCTCGGCGATGTTCTGCTGGGCCTTCCTGCTGCTCGTGTTCACCGGCCCGGGGGCCTTCGCGGCCGACTCCCTGGCCCGCGGCACGGGCCGCCGGGACGGCGCGGTCTCCTCGGAGGAGGCGGCCGCGGCCGACCGCACCGGGTCCGGGGCGCCGGCCGCCGCGGCCTGAGCCCGCTCCGCGACGCGAAACGGGTGAGCC
>NZ_JBEOSD010000184.1:0-14652 GCF_040302735.1 Streptomyces sp. NPDC097619
GGGGCCGCGGGGTGGTTTACGGCTCGAACTTGTAGCCCAGACCGCGGACCGTCACCAGGTAGCGCGGGGCACCCGGGTCCGGCTCGATCTTGGCGCGGAGGCGCTTGACGTGGACGTCGAGCGTCTTGGTGTCGCCGACGTAGTCCGCGCCCCAGACCCGGTCGATGAGCTGCATGCGGGTCAGGACCCGGCCCGCGTTGCGGAGCAACATCTCCAGGAGGTCGAACTCCTTCAGCGGGAGGTCCACCTTGGCCCCGGCGACGGTGACCACGTGGCGGTCGACGTCCATGCGGACCGGGCCGGCCTCCAGGGCCGCGGGGGCGACCTCCTCCGGCTCGCCGCGGCGGCGCAGCACCGCGCGGATGCGGGCGACCAGCTCCCGCGAGGAGAAGGGCTTCGTGACGTAGTCGTCCGCTCCTATCTCCAGACCGACGACCTTGTCGATCTCGCTGTCCTTGGCGGTGACCATGATCACCGGCACGTTGGAGCGGCCGCGGAGCTGGCGGCAGACCTCGGTGCCGGGCAGGCCGGGCAGCATCAGGTCGAGGAGGACGAGGTCGGCGCCGTTGCGCTCGAACTCGTCGAGGCCGTCGGGACCGGTCGCCGCCACGGCGACCTCGAAGCCCTCCTTGCGGAGCATGTAGGACAGGGCGTCGCTGAAGGATTCCTCGTCCTCGACGACGAGCACTCGGGTCACGGAAGGACCTCCGGGGCAGGGATGGCAGGTTCGGTTTGAAGAGCGGAACGGGTGGCGGTCCCCGGTCCGGAGTAGGGGTCCGTGAGGCCGGGGCGGGCCGGGGCGGCACTGCCGCCCAGGGGTGCCCCGGCGCCCCGGTCGGCCGCCTCGGGCAGCCGCAGGGTGAAGGTGGAGCCCTGGCCCTCCGAGCTCCACACGGAGACCTCCCCGCCGTGGGAGGCCGCCACGTGCTTGACGATGGCCAGGCCGAGGCCCGTACCGCCGGTGGCGCGGGAGCGGGCGGGATCCACCCGGTAGAAGCGCTCGAAGATGCGCTCCCGGTCCTTCTCGGGGATGCCGATGCCCTGGTCGGTGACGGCGATCTCGATGAAGTCACCGCCCGGCGCGGAGACCCGGCGGCCGGCGATGCCGACCCGGGTCCGGGCCGGGCTGTAGTTGACGGCGTTCTCGACGAGGTTGCCCAGGGCCGCCGCGAGCTGTCCGCGGTTGCCCCAGACCTTCAGGTCCGCGGTGCCGCCCGCGGCCATGGTGATCTGCTTGGTGGAGGCGGTGTGCCGGCAGCGGTCGATGGCCTCGGCGACGAGGGTGTCGACGCGGACGGGCTCGGCGTCCTCCAGCGGGTCGTCGTTCTGGACCCGCGAGAGGTCGATGAGCTCCTGCACCAGGTTGGTGAGGCGGGTGGCCTCGATCTGCATCCGGCCCGAGAAGCGGATGACCGCCTCCGGGTCGTCGGAGGCGTCCATGACGGCCTCCGAGAGCAGGGAGAGGGCTCCCACCGGGGTCTTCAGCTCGTGGGAGACGTTCGCCACGAAGTCGCGGCGGACGGCTTCGATGCGCCGGGCCTCCGTGAGGTCCTCCACCAGCAACAGCACCAGCCGGGAGCCGAGCGGGGCCACCCGGGCGGAGACCGCCAGGGCCTCGCCGCGGCCGGTGCCCCGGCGCGGCAGGTCCAGCTCGACCTGGCGTATCTCGCCGTCGCGGCGGGTGTCGCGGGCCATGTGGAGCATCGGCTCCACGGCCAGCTTGCCGCCGCGTACCAGCCCGAGGGCGTACGCGGCGGAGCTGGCCTTGACCACGCTGTCCGCTTCGTCCAGGACCACTGCCGAGGAGCGGAGCACCGAGAGCACGGTGTCCACGCCGGGCGGCAGGATCGCGTTGATGTCGGGGCGCATGGCGCTCCGCGTCGGGCGGGCTTGGTCGCGCTCGCTCCAGCGGAACGCCAGCATGGCGATCACACCGGTACACAACCCGGCGATCGCTGCCGCTGCGGCGACCGCCGCGTTCACGTCCATGCATCCAGGTTAAGCAGGCACGACGCCACTTCCACAGCCGTTCGGGTGGCACCTCGAACAGTCGTCGCCCAGAGTTCACCATGGCGACGGTGTTGATTCACTTGTGGTGCCGGAGCTCGACGCGTCCGACTCGCACCGTGGCAGCGTGGGGGTCCGAACCCCCGGCCCCCGGGGCGGAACGGGCTCCGGTAGATACAGAGAGGGACACCCATGCGGGACGCGTACCACGAGGAACTGGACTCGATCAGCGACAGCCTGGTCGAGATGGCCCGGCTGGTCGGTTCGGCCATCGGCCGCGCCACCACGGCGATGCTGGACGCCGACCTGAATCTGGCGGAGAGCGTGATCGCGGCCGACCAGAAGGTCGACGACCTCCAGCACGACCTGGAGGCCCGTGCCATCGCCCTGCTGGCCCGGCAGCAGCCCGTGGCCACGGACCTGCGGATCGTGGTCACGTCCCTGCGGATGAGCGCCGACCTGGAGCGCTCGGGCGACCTGGCCCAGCACGTGGCCAAGCTGGCCCGGCTGCGCTTCCCCGAGCGGGCGGTGCCGCGGGACCTGCACGCCACGATCCTGGAGATGGGGCAGCTGGCCCAGCGACTGATGGCCAAGGCCGCCGAGGTGATCATCATCAAGGACGTGGACCTGGCGCTCCAGCTGGAGCAGGACGACGACGAGATGGACACCCTGCACCGGGCGCTGTTCCAGCACCTGATGGACGACCGCTGGAAGCACGGCATCGAGACGGCCGTGGACGTGACCCTGCTGGGCCGCTACTACGAGCGCTTCGCCGACCACGCGGTCTCGGTGGCCAAGCGGGTCGTGTACCTGGTCACGGGCGAGCACGCGGACGAGCTGCAGACCCCGGTCGAAACGGCCTGAGGCCGGATCCCGACCGCCCCCACTGGGCCGAACGGGTGAAACGTACGACAGGAGGGCCCGCCCGGATCACCGGGCGGGCCCTTCCCGCGCCTGCGGCCCGCCGGCTCCGGCGGGCGGTCGGCGGCCCCCGGCGGCGAGGGCCGGCGGGGGCCCGCTCCCGGGCGGATGCTCACCGCACCGGTGTCAGCCGCCGCACTGGCACGGGGCACCGGACTGGCAGCCGCAGCCGCAGCCGGACCCACAGCCGCAGGCCGCCAGCAGCGGGAGCCGCAGCGGCTCGGCGGCGGGCTGCCGCTCCTGTTCGGGGGTGACGGGGACGGGGGAATCGGCCATGGTTCCTCCTCGGAGCGCGTACGCGTCGCATGCCTTGCCCCATTCATGCCCAGCCGCCCGGGCGCGTCAACGGCGCACGGGCGCAGAAACCGCACGGGCGTCCACGCGACGGACGTCCGCCCCCGCGCGCCCCGGTTCCGGACGTCGCTCCGCGCGGGGCGGCGTCAGCCGAGTTCCCGCACGCCCACGATCTGACCGCCGCTGGTCTCCCCGGTCGGGGTGAAGCCGAGCCGCCGGTAGAACTCCCCGGGGCCGGTGGGGCCCGGCTCCCAGGTGGTGAAGAAGCGGTCCCCGCCGCGGCGGCGGACCTCGGCGCACCCGGCCTCGACGGCGTACCGCCCGTACCCCTTGCCCTGGTGCCCGGCGGCGATGTTCAGCCGCCACAGCCCGCTGCGCCGGTCCTCCGGGTCCGCGTCCGGGTTCCAGGCGATGTCGACGAACAGCATGAGGAAGCCGACCGCCTCGTCGCCGTCGAGGAGCAGCCGCGGCCAGGCGGTCTCGCCCCAGGCGTACGCCTCGGCCAGGGACTTCACCACCGGGGCCACGTTCTTCTCCTGCTCGGGGAGCACCCGCAGCGCCAGCGCCGCGTCGATGTTCCCCGGCCCGATCTTCTCCACCCGCACGTTCGCACTCACCCCGGCAACCTAACCGCCCGCCCCCGCACCCCCAACGGGGTTTCGCCGGACGGCACGAAGGGCCCCCCGCTCCACCAGTGGTGGAGCGGGGGGCCCTTCACGACGCGGACCTACCGCCGGCCCGGCGCCGCGTGCCGTGCGGTCACTTCTTGCCCTGGTTCTTGACGGCCTCGATGGCGGCCGCGGCGGCCTCCGGGTCGAGGTAGGTGCCGCCCGGGTTCAGGGGCTTGAACTCGGCGTCCAGCTCGTAGGAGAGCGGGATGCCGGTGGGGATGTTGAGGCCCGCGATGTCGGCGTCGGAGACGCCGTCGAGGTGCTTGACCAGCGCGCGCAGGGAGTTGCCGTGCGCGGCGACGAGGACGGTGCGGCCCGCGAGGAGGTCCGGGACGATGCCGTCGTACCAGTACGGGAGCATGCGCTGGACGACGTCCTTCAGGCACTCCGTCTTCGGGCGGAGCTCCGGCGGGATGGTGGCGTAGCGCGGGTCCTCGGACTGCGAGAACTCGGTGCCGTCCTCAAGGGCCGGCGGCGGGGTGTCGTACGAGCGGCGCCACAGCATGAACTGCTCCTCGCCGAACTCGGCGAGGGTCTGGGCCTTGTCCTTGCCCTGGAGGGCGCCGTAGTGGCGCTCGTTCAGGCGCCAGGAGCGGTGGACCGGGATCCAGTGGCGGTCGGCGGACTCCAGGGCCAGCTGCGCGGTGCGGATGGCGCGCTTCTGGAGGGAGGTGTGCACGACGTCGGGGAGTAGGCCGGCGTCCTTCAGCAGCTCACCGCCGCGGACCGCCTCCTTCTCGCCCTTCTCGTTGAGATTGACGTCCACCCACCCGGTGAACAGGTTCTTCGCGTTCCATTCGCTCTCGCCGTGGCGGAGCAGGATCAGCTTGTACGGTGCGTCGGCCATGCGTACGAGCCTAATGGACCCCGCAGGTGCTCCGCGCGCGCCGTCCACGGCGGGCGGGACCGGCCCGGGACCCTCCCGGGACCCCTTCCGGACGCGCTCCGACGGGGTCGGGGATATCCGTTGGCGGCCCGCGGGTGGGGAGTCGTAACGTGCGTGGTTGCCGAACGGTACTGACACGCACTGGGGGATCCCGTATGTCCGTTACGCGCCTGAGGGCGGCGGTCCAGGAGAGCGTGGGCGGGTTGCCGCGCGCCTTCTGGTGGCTGTGGATCTCCACGCTGATCAACCGGCTCGGGGCCTTCGTCGCCACTTTCATGGCTTTGTACCTGACCCAGGAGCAGGGCCGTTCGGCCTCGTACGCGGGACTGGTGGCCGCCCTGTACGGACTGGGCGGGGTGATCTCCACCCCGGTGGCGGGGGTGCTGGCGGACCGGATCGGGCGGCGGCCGACCCTGATGGCGGCGCAGTGCGGTACGGCCTTCTCGGTGGCGTTGCTGGCCTTCGTGGAGGATCCGGTGGCCATCGCGGCGGTGGCGCTGTTGGTGGGCATGGCCTCGAACGCCTCCCGGCCGGCGGTGCAGGCGATGTTCGCGGACATCGTGCCGCCGGAGGACCGGGTGCGGGCCTTCGCGCTCAACTACTGGGCCATCAACATGGGCTTCGGTCTGTCCGCGATGGCGGCGGGGCTGATCGCCGAGTACAGCTACCGGGCGGGCTTCCTCGGGGAGGCCGTGCTGACGCTGGCGTGCGCGGTGGTGGTCTTCCTGAAGCTGCCCGAGTCCCGGCCCGAGCGGTCCGCCGCGGCGGAGGCCGAGGAGGACGGGGTCAGCATGCGCACCGTGGTGCGGGACGGCCGCTTCATGGGTGTCGTCGGGCTGTCCTTCCTGATCTCCATGATCTTCATGCAGGGCTCGGTGGGGCTACCGGTGGCGATGGGCGCGGAGGGCTTCTCTCCGGGGGACTACGGCCTGGTCATCGCGGTGAACGGGCTACTGATCGTGGCCCTGCAGATCCCGGTGACGCGGTTCATCGAGCACCGGGACCCGCGGCGGCTGCTGGTGATCTCGGCACTGTTGGCCGGGTACGGCTTCGGGATGACGGCCTTCGCGGGCTCGTTGGGCGCGTACGCGCTGACGGTGTGCGTGTGGACGCTGGCCGAGATCGTCAACTCCCCCACCCAGATGAGCCTGGTGGTCCGGCTGTCCCCGGTGCAGGGCCGCGGGCGCTACCAGGGCATGTACTCGATGTCCTGGGCGGTGGCCTCGCTGGTGGCCCCGCTGCTGGCCGGCACGGTCATCGACCGCTCGGGAGCGGCCTGGCTGTGGGGGTACACGGCCGCCCTGGGCACGGTGGCGGCGCTCGGCTACTGGCTGCTGATGCGGAACCTGCCGACGGAGGACGCGGCCCCGGTGGGGACCGTGGAGGTGGCGCAGGCCCTGGAGGCGGCGAAGACGGCGAAGGCCGGGAGCGCCGGGACCGGGACGGCCGGGACGGCGGTCGAGTCGGCCGAGGTCGGGGCGGGTGCGGCCGCGACGGGTGCGGCCGGGGCGGCGGGTGCGGCCGTCAGGACGGACGCCTCGTCAGGTGCTTGAAGGCGTCGAGGTTGCGGGTGGATTCGCCGCGTGACACCCGCCAGGCGTACTCCTTGCGGATGGCGGAGGCGAAGCCGAGCTCCAGGAGGGAGTTGAAGGCGCCGTCGGCGGCCTCCAGCACGGAGCCGAGGAGGCGGTCCAGCTCCTCGGGGTTCACCACGGACAGCGGCAGCCGGCCGGTCAGGTAGACGTCGCCGAGGGAGTCCACGGCGTAGCTCACGCTGTACAGCTTCAGGTTGCGCTCCAGCAGCCAGCGGTGGACGCCCTCGGCGTTCTCGTCGGGGTGCCGGATGACGAAGGCGTTCACCGACAGGGAGTGCCGGCCGACCTTCAGGGAGCAGGTCGTGGAGAGCTTCCGGGTACCGGGCAGGGTCACGACGTACCCGCCGGGCTCCGGGTTCTCCCAGCTCAGCCCGGCGTCGTTGAGGGTGTTTTCGATGACCTGGTGAACAGGGTGGACCGCGTCAGCCATGGCTGGAGCGTACGCGACGGCGGTGTTCCTGCAGGGCGGCCGCGTACACCTCCGCGGTGGCCGCGGCGGCGGTGTCCCAGCCGAAGTGACGGGCGTGCCGGGCGGCGGCGTCGCCCATCCGGTCGGTGAGCCCGGGGTCGTCGACGAAGCGGCGCAGGGCGCGCGCGTAGTCCACGGGGTCGTGCCCGGGAACGAGGATGCCGGTGGTGCCGTCGTCGACGGCCACGGGCAGACCGCCCACCTCCGCGGCGATCACGGGGGTGCCGGCGGCCTGTGCCTCTATGGCCACGAGGCCGAATGACTCGCTGTACGAGGGCACGACCAGCACGGACGCGGCCCGGAACCAGTCGGCGAGCTGGTCCTGGCCCACCGGGGGCTGGAAGCGGACCAGCTCGGCTATGCCCAGACGGGCGGCCAGCTTCTGCAGCCCCTCGGGCTTGGCCAGGCCGCTGCCCGAGGGTCCGCCGACCACGGGGACCACCAGGCGGCCGCGGAGCGACGGATCGCGGCCCACCAGCTCGGCCACGGCCTTCAGGAGCACGTCGGGGGCCTTCAGGGGCTGGATGCGGCCGGCGAAGAGGGGGACGAGGGCGTCGGCGGGCAGCCCGAGGCGGGCGCGGGCGGCGGCCCGGCCGTCACCGACGGTGAAACGGTCGAGGTTCACCCCGGGGTGCACCACGGCCACCTTCCGCGGGTCGGCCTCGTAGTGCCGGACCAGCTCGTCGGCCTCCTCGGCGGTGTTCGCGATGAGGCGGTCGGCGGCGGCGACGATCTGGGTCTCCCCGATGACCCGGGCGGCCGGTTCGGGGGTGTCGCCCTCGGCGAGCGCGGCGTTCTTGACCTTGGCCATGGTGTGCATGGCGTGCACGAGGGGCACGCCCCAGCGTTCCGCGGCGAGCCAGCCGACGTGCCCGGAGAGCCAGTAGTGGGAGTGGACCAGGTCGTAGTAGCCGGGGCGGTGCCCCGCCCACGCCTGCATCACCCCGTGCGTGAAGGCGCACAGCTGCGCCGGGAGCTCCTCCTTGGCGAGGCCCTCGTACGGTCCGGCGTCCACGTGCCGCACCAGTACGCCCGGGGCCAGCTCCACGACGGGCGGCAGGCCGCCGGTGGTGGACCGGGTGAAGATCTCCACCTCGACGTTCTGGGCGGCCAGCCGGCGGGCCAGCTCGACGATGTACACGTTCATGCCGCCGGCGTCGCCGGTGCCCGGCTGGTGCAGCGGCGAGGTGTGGACGCTCAGCATGGCCACGCGGCGGGGCTTGCGGTGACCGTGCACGGCGGGGAGCCGCAACCGCGGCTGGAGGGGTCCGGTCAGCGCCGAGCGGCCGCCGGTGAGCCTGCCGCCGAGGCTGCTGAGCCGGGACACGTACTGACTCACGTGAGCGGTCCTCTCGCTCGGGGGCGTTCCGGGCACGACTGACGGAGGGCACTCGGGCCCTCGCCCCCCTTGCAACCAGGGCGGGCTCCGCCGCATTCCACTGTGCAGAACTTTTCTGCCGGACCGGAACTTTTGCCTCCGGTGGGGGTGGGGTGGGGGCGGGGACTGCGGGTGCGGGGCCGGGGCGGGTGCCGGTCACCGATGCGCTCAAGCGCCGCGCGGGCTGGGTTGGTGCTGTGGGGGGCGCGCGTCACCGATTGCGCTCAAACGCCGCGCGGGCTGGATTTCATGCGGTGGGTGGGCCGGTACGCCGTACCGATGCGCTCAAACTCCCCCAGCTACCGCCGGGAGGTGCCCCCTGCGCGGGCTGGGGGGAAATACAGCCCCGCCGGCGTTTGAGGCGCGGGGGTGCGGGGGCGGAGCCCCCGGAAGGGGTCCGGGGCGGAGCCCCGGGGTCGGGGAGGGGCGGGGTGGGGAAGGGCCCCGCGCAGCGGCACCGCCTCGCAGCGGGCACCCCCGAGCCGCAGCACTGCCGAGCCGCGGCACCGCCGGGGAGCGGTCCCGCCGGGCGGCGGGCTCGTACGGGCGGCCGCGTAGGCTCGGGGCATGGCCGCCCGCCCCTCCTCCCCCACCTCCGCCCGCCCCGTCGGCTCGGTCACCCGCGGCACCACCAACCCGAACCGCCTCCGCCGCATGGACCGCTGGATCGCGGCCGTCCACGGTCCGGCCCTGCGCCGCGCCGGGTCCCCGGTGGCCGTGGACCTGGGCTACGGGGCCGCGCCCTGGACCGCGGTGGAGTTGCGGACCCGGCTGCGGGCCGCCGCGCCCGCCGTCCGGGTGGTCGGGATCGAGATCGAACCGGCCCGGGTGGAGGCGGCCCGACCGTACGAGCGCGAGGGGCTGTCGTTCCGGCACGGCGGTTTCGAGGTGCCGCTCGACGGGGGTGAGCGTCCGGCGCTGATCCGCGCGGCGAACGTCCTGCGCCAGTACGACGAGGAGCGGGTCTCCGAGGTGTGGGCGCGGTTGTGCGGCCGGCTGACCCCCGAGGGGCTGCTCGTGGAGGGCACCTGCGACGAGATCGGGAGGCGGCACGTGTGGGTGGCGCTGGGCCCGGAGGGGGCCCGCACGGTGACCTTCGCGACCCGGCTGGGCTCACTGGAGCGGCCGTCCGACCTGGCCGAGCGGCTGCCGAAGGCGCTGATCCACCGGAACGTGCCGGGGGAGCCGGTGCACGCCTTCCTGCGGGACTTCGACCGGGCCTGGGCGGCCGCCGCCCCGTACGCCTCGCTGGGGGCGCGGCAACGGTGGATCCGTACGGCCCGTTCCCTGGCGGCCGATTGGCCGCTGACGGACGGCCCGCGCAGGTGGCGGCAGGGTGAACTGACGGTGCGGTGGGAGGCATTGCGCCCGGCCGGAGGCTGACAGACCGTCTCGTACCCCTTATAAAAGGCCCGGAGGTGGGGGTGTCGGATTCCGCGGAGTCGTGACACCATCCCGAAGGCGACTCGAAGTTACTGACGGTAAATCAGCTCCGCGGGGTCGCCCCGGCCCGTGATCCGAAGGCCGGCACCGCGCGGGCGGGACCGGGCACCGGCAGACGGGCGCCCGGAGCCGGACCCGCCGCGGGCCACGGAGCTGCCACATTCCGCTGGGGGGACGTTGAACCGAAGGCGCGGCGCCGCCGCCACACTCACCGCCATCTGCGCCATGGCCCTGCTCGTCACCCCCGGCCTCGCCCACGCGGCCCCCGTGCCGCCGCCGAACCCGGCCCCCGGCCCGGCCCCCGGGCCGCTCACGAGCCCCGCCCTGGAGCAGGTCCGCACGCAGATAGAGGACCTGTACCGGCAGGCCGCGGCCGCCACGGACGCGTACAACCTCGCCGAGGAGAAGGCCAAGCGGCAGTCCGAGCAGATCGTGCTCCTCGCGAAGCAGATCGTGGCCGGACAGGCGAAGATCGCGGACCTGAAGAACCGCGCGGGCGCCGCCGCCCGCGCCCAGTACCGCAACGGCGGCCTGCCGCCGGCCGCGCGGCTCGCGCTCAGCGACAGCCCCAGCCTCTTCCTCCAGGGGACCGGCCTGATCCGGCAGGGCGAACGTGCCGCGAAGGGCATGCTGGCCGAACTGAACGGCACCCAGGCCGACCTGGAGCAGTACGCGAACGACGCGAGCAACCACTGGCGGGTGCTGGAGACCAACCGCCTCGCCAAGGAAGCCGCGAAGAAGCGGATCAACGAGAAGATCACGGCCGCCCAGAAGCTGGAGGACCGGCTGGAGGCCGAGGAGAAGGCCCGGCTGCTCCAGTTGGAGCGCGAGGCCCAGTACCGCGAGCAGAAGAAGTGGGTCGACACCGGGGTCCTGAAGGACCTCAACGGCCGGGCCACGGACGCGGGCAAGCGGGCCGTGCAGTGGGCCACCGCCCAGATCGGCAAGCCGTACGTGTGGGGCGCCGAGGGACCGGACTCCTTCGACTGCTCCGGCCTCACCTCCCAGGCCTGGCTGGCCGCGGGCCGCGGCATCCCGCGGACCTCGCAGGAGCAGTTGCGGTTGCTGCCGAAGGTGCCCGTGAAGGACATGCGGCCCGGGGACCTCATCATCTACTTCGACGACGCCAGCCACGTGGCCATGTACATCGGGGACGGGGCGATGGTGCACGCGCCGCGGCCCAACCGGAACGTCACGATCGCGGGCGCGGGCTCGATGCCGATCAAGGCGGTCGTCCGCCCCGACGCGTAGCGGGCACGATCCGGCCCGACGGCCGGCACGATCCGCCCCGGGCCCCGCGCCCCGCACACCCCGGCTCCCGCACACCCAGGCTCCCGCCCGGCCCGGTCTTCCGGCTCCGCCGGGCGGCGGCCGGGCGGGTTCCGGTTGTTCGGGGCGCGGGGTGGTGTCAGGGGGCGGGACGGGAGTGCCGGCGGGCGTGATGTTCGTCATCCGGGGGTGCGGCCTTTCGCCCGGGATTTCGGCATATGGCCGCGGAGCCGGCCGCAACGCCATTCCGATTCCCCGCCCCGTACCGCTATGGTCCCCGTCTGGTGGCGTGCCGTTCGGCGCACCACCGCACCCTCGGGGGGAGGGAAGGAACCCAGACGATGCCCGCACCCGTACCGCGGCAGAGGGATACCCCGGCCGTGGTCAGCGGTCAGGCCGTTCTGTCCGCCACCACCGCACCCGCAGTACCCGCCACCGCCGCGACCGGCACACCCGCGGCCGCCGCCCCGGCCCCGCTCGCCGCCCCGGTGGTCCCGGCCGTACCCGCGCCCGTACCCCCGGCCCCGGTTCCCGCCCCGGCCGCCGCGCTCACGCTCCTCGTGATCGAGGACGACCCGGCCGGCGGCCTGACCGTCCCGGAGATGCTCGACGGCGAGGGCAATCGCATCCGGATCCGCACCGCGCGCAACCTCACCGAGGCGACCCGGCTGCTCACCCCCGACGTGCACTGCATCCTGCTGGACCTGTCCCTGCCCCGCGGCACCGACCCCGCCGGCACCGACGAGCTGGCCACCCTGCGGCAGGTCCTCCGGATCGCCCCGCGCCACGCCGTCCTCGTCCTGACCTGTGAGGCGGACACCGAGCGGGCCGCGGAGGCGGTCCGCGTCGGCGCCCAGGACTACCTGCACCGCGACGAGCTCGACGGACGCCTGCTGAGCCGTGCCATCCGCTACGCGGTCGAGCGCAAGCGGGCCGACATCGCCCAGTACAAGCTCGCGGAATCGAAACTGCGGGCCCAGGAGAACGCCCGCCTCGAACGCGGACTGCTCCCCACCCCGCTCCTCGAAGGCTCCGACCTGCGGTTCGCCGCCCGCTACCGGCCGGGCCGCAGCCGCGCCCTGCTCGGCGGGGACTTCTACGACGCCGTCCGCACCCCGGACGGCACGGTGCACGCGATGATCGGCGACGTCTGCGGGCACGGCCCCGACGAGGCCGCGCTGGGCGTCGAGCTGCGCATCGCCTGGCGGGCGCTGACCCTGGCCGGGCTGTGCGGGGACGACCTGCTGGCCACGCTCCAGGAGGTCCTGGAGGTGGAGCGGCCGCACGAGGAGATCTTCGCGACCCTGTGCACGGTGGACATCTCCCCCGACGGCCGGCGCGCGGGCCTCTGCCTGGCCGGGCACCCCGCCCCGCTGATCACCCGCCCGGGCCGGACCGCGCGGCTGCTCCCGTACGAGGACAGCGGCCCGGCCCTGGGCCTGCTCCCGCGGGCCCGCTGGCCGCGCCGCCAGGTGGACCTGGGCGGCACCTGGAGCCTGATGATGTACACCGACGGGCTGATCGAGGGCCGGATCGGGCAGGGCCGGGAGCGGCTGGGTCAGGACGGCATGGTCGAGATGATCAACCGGCACCTGGACTCCGGGCTGCGCGGGGAACACCTGCTGGAGGCCGCCGTGACGGAGGCCCGGCGCCTCAACGGCGGCGAGCTGACCGACGACGTGGCCGTGGTCCTGCTGGACCGCCGCTCCGGCCTGGGCTGACCCCGCCCCCGCCGCTTCCCCTCTCGTCCGCGCTCCGCCCGCCCCGCCCCGCCTCCACCGGACCCGGTCCCGGACGGACCGGGTGCGGAAAGCGCCGTGCCCCCGGCCGGAGCCGGGGGCACGGGAACGCGCGCTGCGGGGGCCCGGGCCGGGAGCCCGGGGCGGGGTGGACCGTCAGCGGCCGCCGTTGTAGGGGCCGTACGGGCCGTCGCTGCTGCTGCCGCCGCGGCTGCGGCCGCCGCCGGAGACCCGCTTGAGGGCCGGCCGCACGTCCACGAAGAACACGATGGTGGCGATCAGGCCCGCGATCTGGAGGAAGAGCATCCCGAGGAACAGGTCCACCAGGACCGTGACCCCGAGGAGGATCGACCAGAACGGCTTGGTCTGCTTGTCGGCGGCGCGGAAGGCGTCCTCGCGGGCCGTGAGGGCCAGGAACAGGGCGATCACGGCGGGCAAGAGCGTGCCGAAATACAACAGGTTCGCCAGCAGCGAGTCGAACTTCTGCATCAACATCCCGGTACCCGCTTCTTCGCTTCTCGTCGTGGACTGAGCCCTGCGGCCAAAGTACCCGCTGAACGGTCAACGAACCGGGCACCCGCTCCGGTGCCCGCTCCGCCGACCGGTCCGCGGGGCCGCTCCTCGGAACCGCTCCGCCGACTACTCCGCGGGCTTCTCGGCGGGCTGCTCCGGGGCGGCCTCGGCGGCGGCGGTCTTCTTGGCCGTCGTCTTGCGGGCGGCGCGCTTCGCGGCGGGCTTGGCCGGAGCCTCCTCCGCGGGGGCCGCCTCGGCGGGGGCCTCGGTGGAGGTCGCTTCGGCGGCCGGAGCGGGCTCAGCGACCGGCGTGGGGCGGGGGGCCTCGACCACCTCGGCGATGTCGATGATCTCGTCGGCGACCTCGCCGCGCCACTGCTTCACGGCCTGCTCGCCGTGCTCGGCGACCTTGTCGTAGGTCTCCTTGGCGCGGACGGCGTACTCGGCGGCCACGCCGACCCCGCGGAGGGCGAGGTCCTGGGCCTGCTCGCCGAGCTTCTTGAGGTCGGCGGAGTCGAGGGCCTTGCGGACGTCCACGCCGTCGAGGGCGCCGAGCACCTCGGCGACCTTCGCGGTCACCACGGCCTGGGCTTCCTTGGCCCGGTCCTGGACGACCTTGGGGTCGGTGTTGCGGACGGCGTCGATGCGGCCGGGCGCCTCGGCGCGCAGCTGGTCGATGAGCCCGGGCACCTTACGGGCCTGCTGCACGGCCAGGTCGGCGGTGCCCGCGGCGAAGTAGAGGGGGGTCGGGTCGGTGAGGGTCTTGCGCAGGTCATCGGCGATGGCCATGACTGGTCCTCCCGGATCGCAGTTCGCGGTTCAGTCCGCGGTTCGGTTCGTCGTGGTGGTGGCGCCGTCGGCGGGGTACGCCCCGGTGGCGCCGCCGACGGCGGGCTCGGGGGTGGTCCCCGGGGCGCCGTCGGTGGTCTGCTCGGAGGCGTTCTCCTTGCGGAACGACTCGTAGATCTGGAGGAGCACCTGCTTCTGGCGCTCGTTGATCGACGGGTCGGCGAGGATGACGGCGCGCGTCTCGACCTCGTCCGCTTCCCGCTCGTCGAGGATCCCGGCCCGCACGTAGAGGGTCTCGGCGGAGATCCGCAGGGCCTTGGCCAGTTGCTGGAGGATGTCCGCGCTCGGTTTGCGCAGTCCCCGCTCGATCTGGCTGAGGTACGGATTCGACACCCCCGCGGCGTCGGCGAGCTGACGCAGCGACAGCTGCGCCTGGCGGCGCTGGTCGCGGAGGTACTCGCCGAGGTTCCCGACGTTGAGCGTTCCCATGCTCCCGATGCTGCCCCACGGCGCTAACTTTTGCAAGCGGACTGCTTGCAACAGTACCCCTATCTCTCTCGGGGGCCTCCCCCTAGGGGGCCCGGCGGGCGTCGGCGGGCGTCGGCGGGCGTCGGCGGGCGTCGGCGGGCGTCGGCGGGCGTCGGCGGGCGTCGGCGGGCGTCGGCGGCGTTGTCAGTG